>CAZOWH010000006.1:0-15050 GCA_964583425.1 uncultured Lachnospiraceae bacterium | reverse complement strand
TGGGCAACTATGAAAACGTCGGCTTTGCCAAAGAGGGCTATGAAGGACTTTATAATATTTATATGATGGAAGAGGTCCACTCCATCTTTGCGGCGGGCGCAGGAGCCGTGACCAAGCTGATGGAATATGCCGCTCCCGAAAGTGGCAAAAAGACCGTCATTACCCGTCTTTTCAATGCCAAATATCCGTACGAGTATCTTGACGCGGGTGTTTCGCGTGAGCAGCACGACCGGATCGTATCATTTTATCGGGAACGCGGCTTTTAAGCTGCGCCCCGTGCAAGGGGTGATACGCTTTGTCAAATGCAGGTGCTCCCAAGGGGGAGAAAAAATTTATGCGCGGCGTAATGATCTTAACGCCCGCTACCTTGCTTGCCAAGGTCATAGGACTGTTTTATAAGATACCGCTGCTCCTCATTGTGGGCGTTGGCGGTATGGCATACTTTTTGTCGGCATACCACGTCTATTCGCTGTTGTTCGTGTTGTCTGCTGCAGGGCTTCCCACCGCGCTCTCGCTCCTCGTTTCCCGCGCTGCTGCGGGGGGGCAGCAGTACGCGGTGGGACGCATTTTCGGTGTGTCCCTCACCACATTTTTCCTGTTGGGGGCGGCAGGCACGCTGTTTCTTATTCTGTTTGCCGAGGAGATCGCTGCGGGTCTTGCCATGCGTGAGGCGGCATATGCCCTTGTCGCCATTGCACCCGCGCTGGTGCTCTCGGCGTTTACAGGAGCCGTGCGGGGGCTCTTTCAGGGCTTTCACAATATGTTGCCCACTGCACTTTCCGAGGTGATCGAGGCGGTTGGTAAGCTGGTGTTCGGCATCCTTTTTGCGTTCCTTGCAAAAAATAATGGGGCGGATGTGCCAACGGTTGCCGCTGCGGCGGTCTTCGGCATTACGGTTGGCGTGGCGCTCTCGGCACTTGTTTTGGCTATTGCCATGCTTCTTTACCGCAAGCAGCTTTTCTGCGCCGAAAGAAAGGTGCTACCCGCACGGCGGCAGGTGCTTGCCGATATGCTGCGCGTGGCATTGCCCGTTACGGTCGGCGCATCGGTCATGAGTCTGGTCAGCCTTGTGGATACGGTTCTGATCTCAAATAGGCTGCAAGCCATCGGCTATGCACCGGCCATTGCCAATGCCATGTACAGCAGCTACGGCAATCTTGCTGTGCCGCTGTATAATCTCGTCCCTGCACTTCTTGCCCCCATCACGCTTTCGCTTACCCCCACGCTTTCTGCGGCGTGTGCTGCGGGGGATGGGGAGTCTGCCGGTGTCGCATTCGGCAAGGCATTGCGCCTCACGGCATTGGTTGTGCTGCCTGCGTCCCTTGGGCTTGCGGTCTTTGCAAAGCCCATCCTGTCACTTTTATATATGGGTCAGGAGGCAGCCGTTGCCGTAGCGGCGCCCCTGCTGGCAGTGCTTGCCCCCGCTCTCCTGCCCGCCGTGTTGATCGCCCTTGCAGGTGCCGCATTGCAGGCGTCAGGGCGGGCGTCAGTGCCCGTCTATGCCATGCTTGCGGGGGCAGTGGTAAAGCTGCTTACGGAAGCACTTCTGCTTTCCTTGCCCACGGTCAATATTTTGGGTGCACCCCTCAGTACGCTTGCTTGCAATATCACGGTCTTGGCTATTGATCTTGCAGCGCTTTCGCGCACGGTACCGGTTGCGCTCTTCACACCGCAAGCGTTTTTGCGTCCGTTTGTTGCTGCCGCGTTGGCGGTTTCTGGCGGCGGTCTTTCTTATGCCGCTATGACCCGCCTTTGCGGCGTTGCCATCTGGCAAATGCCGCTCACGCTCCTGCTGGTCGTTTTGCTTTACGCACTGCTGGCGCTTTCCTTCGGCGCAGTGCTCAAGGAGGATCTTGAGGAAATGCCCGGCGGTAAGCCGATCTGCCGTTTCCTGATAAAATGCAATTTGTTGCACGAGGTGAAAAATAATGACAAGAGAAGAAAAATTACAGCTGATTTTGGGGAAGGACACATATGACGTTCATGACTTGGTTATGATAGTAGAGCTACTCCGCTTACCCGGCGGGTGCCCGTGGGATATGGAGCAGACCCACAAATCGCTCCGAAAGGACTTTATCGAGGAGACCTATGAGGTCATTGAGGCGATCGATAACGAGGATCCCGTGCTCCTGCGCGAGGAGCTGGGTGATGCGCTTTTGCAGATCGTGATGCACGCACGCATCGAGGAAGAGGAAGGGCGCGCTACCTTTGATGAGATCGCTGGCGATGTCTGTCGCAAAATGATCCACCGCCACCCGCATGTGTTTGGCGAGGGCAAGGCGGATAGCGTGGCGGAGGTGCTTTCCAATTGGGAGGCGATCAAGAGTGAGGAAAAGGCGCGCAATACCGTTACCGATAAGCTGCACGCCGTGCCGCGTCAGCTGCCTGCTTTGATGCGCGCCGCAAAGGTTGGCAAAAAGGCGGCTGTGATGGATTTTCCGGATACCGCTTCGGTGCTCCTCAAAATGAAGGAGGAGCTAAGTGAGGTGGAGGAGGCACTTGCCGCAGGCAACGCCGATGCCATTGTCGAGGAGGTGGGGGATCTGTTGTTTACAGCAGCCAATCTTGCCCGGAAGGCAGGTGTTGAGCCCGAGGAGGCGCTCACCCGCGCCACAGATAAGTTTGTGGGGCGCTTCGCCGCCGTTGAAGCGCTTGCCGCCGAAAAAAATGCAGATCTTGCTGCTATGAGTGAGGCGGAAAAGGATATTTTGTGGGAAATTGCGAAAAAAGATATGAAAACATGAGAAAAATGTCTAATTTTTTGTTTTCCCCCCTTGTTTTTTTGTTTAAAATGTGGTAGAATACAACCAGCGACAGACGTATGTTTGCCGCGTTCAATCCCAACATAACAGAAAGGATGTATACACCTATGAACAAAGCAGAACTGATTGAAATTATTGCAGCTAAGAGCGAGATCTCCAAGAAAGAAGCCGAGGTAGCTCTCAACGCTACCGTTGATGCCATCAAGGACGCACTCAAGGCAGGCGATAAGATTCAGCTTGTAGGTTTTGGCACGTTTGCCGTTAAGGCTCGTGCAGCAAGAACCGCGCGTAATCCCCGCACCGGTGAAACAATCGAGGTTGCAGCTGCCAAGGTTCCTACCTTCGCTGCAGGCAAAGCTCTCAAAGACGCTGTTCAATAATGAATTTTATAAAATAGGCGGCGAGGGTTACTCGCCGCCTATTTTTTGGAGAATGTATGAGACTTGATAAATATTTAAAGGTATCCCGCATCATCAAGCGCCGCACCGTCGCGAACGACGCATGCGATGCCGCACGTGTTACGGTAAACGGACGCCCGGCAAAGGCATCCTATGAGGTAAAGGAAAACGATATTGTAGAGGTGGCATTCGGTGCCCGCACGCTGAAGATCCGCGTGGCTTCGGTCAAGGAGACCGCGGGCAAGGCAGATGCCGCAAGCCTTTACGAGGTAATAGAATAAAATTTCCGTGCCGCGCATATAGTTTACTGATACTTGTTGTGGAGGTAGTTATGGCGGATATACAAAAGGATCTTGCGGGAAAAGGCACACAGTCCCCCAAGCATACGCTTTCACTTGCCGATCGCACCCATGCCGAAATATCGGGGGTCACCGAGGTTCGTAGCTTTGATGAGGAGACCGTGGTGCTGGATACCGTGTGCGGAGAGCTGACGCTGGAGGGTATGGATCTGCGCGTAGGTGCGCTTGATCTTGTGCGCGGTGTGGTGGTCGTTGACGGCAGTGTGACCGCGCTTTATTATGCCGATACAAGGGAAACACGTAAAAAAGGCCGCTTCACAGGGCTCTTTCATTGAGTATGACCATTGATCCCATCGCGCAATTCAGCCTTTTTTTAGCGGCTTTTTTTGGCGGTGTCTCACTGGGGCTGCTGAGCGAGCTGGGTAAGCTGCTGCGCATATTGCTGGGTGCGCACCGCCCGCCCGCATATTTGAAGCCACTGTACGAGCGCCCCCTGCCGCTGGTTCGGTGTGCTCTCGGCTGGCGCACCGCACCCGTGCGCCGCGCTTGGCGCATGGCGGTATCGATCTTGGCAGATCTTTTGTTTCCCATGATCGCGGCGCTTGTGTTTTTGTGGATCGGCTACCGTTTTCATAACGGTGTTTTTCGCTTCAGTGCGTTGCTGCTCCTCTTACTGGGCTTTGCCCTGTGGCGTACTGTTTGCACGGTGCGCTTAGCGCCCGCTATCGCGCGTGCTGCCTATCTGCTTGCCGTAGCGCTTCTTTATTTGCGTACAGCGCTTCTGCTGCCACTGCGGCTCTTGTGGCGCTTTTTGCATCGATTTTGCCTTCTTCCGTCGGTTCATCTGTGTCAAAAAATGCTGCATGCCCGCCGCACGCGACAGTCGCAGCGCCTGTGCCGTGCACAGCTGCAAGCCGCCGCACACGGCTTTTTACCAATTAAAAAAGAAAAGAGAACCAAAATATGTCAAAAAAAGGGAAAAAGGGTGGCGGCACTTCGGCGCTGACATACCTCATACGTATATTGATCGTGGTTATTTTCCTCGTAGCCGTGGTCGTTGCGTTTTATCGCATCGCCGAGGTCATACAAAATAACGAGGAAAAGGAAGCCATGCAAAATGGAGAGCTTGTAAATGAGCGCGCGCGCAACATGCCCTCTTCTTCTTGGAGAAGCATTTGTTGCGGCGCCATATCGCATACAGTGATATTTTGACTGCGGCTGTATAAAATCCCCCAAATGCGTAAAAAATGGAATTGGCGTACTTGTGCCAAAAAAGGAGGGGAATTTTATATGTCCAATATGTTGCTTGAGCTCAAGGGATGCTGTTGTAGCATCAAAAACGATGAGTCGGAATATCTTACCGATAGCCCGGATATTGTGTGTGAGGTGCTTGATGTCGATGACGAGTGGATCAAGATCTTTTACACTGATAAGATGGGTAAGCGTATCATCAAGGTAGAGCGTGTGGAGACCATTGTAAACGTCAAGATCTTTCATTCGTGATCAAAGCATCAAAATGGGCATTGCTGTTACGGCAATGCCCAAAAATTTTGTCTTTTTACAAATCAAGAAAAATGTCGGTTGATATCGAATAAAATCTGAAATTCAAAAATGATAAAAATAGAAATAAAATAATGTAAAATTGGAAAATAGCAAATGATAATTGGAAATGTCGAAAAAGACGAAATGGGGAAGGTGCACAAAACAAAAAAAACAGGCGGTTGCAAAGCTTGCAACCGCCTGTTTGCTTCTTTTATTATTCCTCACCAAGCACCAGATAGCGAATGGCGCGTTTATAGCCTTCGAAGCCAAGCCCCATATAGGTCTTTTTCGCCACGGGGGCAACAAAGGAGTGGTGACGGAAGCTTTCGCGCTTCATCACATCGGAAATATGCACCTCCACCGTCGGGATCGCCACCGAGGAGAGCGCATCGGCAATTGCCACGCTGGTGTGCGTGTAGGCAGCGGGGTTGATTACAATGCCGTCTACCTTGCCGTAAGCCCCCTGAATCTTATCCACGATTGCGCCTTCATGGTTGGATTGGTAAATTTCACACACCGCGCCCACCTCGGCTGCGGCGTTCTCAATAAATGTGCAAAGTGCCGCGTAGTTGCGGTCACCGTAAATTTCGGGCTCACGGATGCCGAGCATGTTTAGATTCGGTCCGTTGATCACAAGCAGCTTCATTTCAGCGCCTCCTTTATGCGTTTCATATTTTCCTCAATATCACGCGTGATGGGCACAGTGATATCGGCAAATTTGCGGTAAAGCGGCAAGCGCTCACGGTAGAGCACCTCGGGCGAGCGGGATTGAGACAGAGGTCTACCCTCTATGTCAAGCCCCTCGGGCGTAATGTCAAGAAATACGATCCTACCATTCTGATGCAGGAGCGGATAATTTGCCGCAACCGTCACACAGCCGCCGCCCGTAGCAATTACCTGTCCCTTTTCCTTACAAAGTGCTGCAAGCGTTTCGGTCTCGTGAGCACGGAAGCCCGTCTCACCCTCGTTTTTGAAAATTTCGGGTATGGGTGTGCCTACCGCCTTTACAAGCGCCTCGTCGGCATCCACAAAGGGGCGCCCAAGTTCTTTTGCCAGCAGCTTGCCAAGCGTACTCTTGCCGCAGCCCGGCATGCCGATCAAAATAATGTTTTCGGCGTCGCGCGCCATATTTGCGGTGATCCTTTTTGAGACCTCGCGTGAGATGGTGATACCCCGAAACAGCTCGGAGGCGCGCCGCGCCTGTGATACCAGCATCAAAAGCCCGTTTTGGTAAGGAATGCCGCGCGCCTCCGCATCCAGCAGCAGTGCCGTGCGTGCGGGGTTGTAGATGAGGTCAAATATCGCCTCAAGTCGGGGAAAGTTGTCAAGCGACAGAGGTGCTTTGCCGTTGTGGGGGTACATCCCCACAGGTGTTGTGTTAATGATGATGCTTGCATCCGCGTGCCTTTCAAGGTTACCGTAATTGTCCTTGCCGTTTCGCGAGATCACCACTACGGCAGAGGCTCCCATATCGGTGGCAACAGCCACCGCAGTCTTGGAGGCACCGCCCGAGCCCAGAACCAATACCTTTTTGTCGGCAAGCGGCACGCCAAGCTCAAGGATCATATCCGATAAGCCGTCGTAGTCGGTGTTGTAGCCCGAAAGCGTGCCGTCCGCCTCGCGCACGATGGTGTTGACTGCGCCGATGCGACGGGCGGTATCCGAAAGGCGCGCGAGATAGGGAATGACATCCTGCTTGTAGGGAATGGTTACGTTCAAAGCATCAAATTCACCCGTGGTGAGAAAGTTGCCGACCTCGCTTGGAGCCAGCTCGATGAGACGGTACTCATAGCTGCCGAGTGCCGCATGGATCTGCGGCGAAAAGCTGTGTGACAAATGCTCACCGATCAGCCCTGTTTTCAGCTGCTTCTTCGTTACTTGCTCTGACATGCGTGCCTCTATTCTATCTCGCTGTAGGTGCCGAGATAACGAAACTCCTCATGCTCGCCCGAAAGCTCGGAAAGCAGGTGAGAGAGCGCGGGGGAGTCGGCAGTAGAGACAAGATCAAAGTAAAAACGAAATTCAAAGTCACGCTCGGGTATCGGGCGCGATTCCAGCTTTGTGAGGTTGATGCGCAGGGCATCAAAGCGCGTGAGCACACGCGCGAGAGACCCCGGCACATGGGGGATCGTAAGGATCAGGCTTGTCTTATACGCTCCCGTGTAAATTTCGGGCGTCTTGGAAATGCAGATAAAGCGCGTGCGGTTGTGGGCACTGTCGCGGATGTTTTCCGCAACCAGGTCAAGCCCGTAAAGCGTAGCGCAGTCGCGTCCTGCAATGGCGGCAACACCATCACCGTGCTCTGCCACGTAGCGTGCGGCAACGGCGGTATTGTCCATTGCCGTTACCTTGATATGGGGGTGCTTCGCGAGAAAGCCCGCGCATTGCGTAAGCGCCTGCTTGTGGGAAACGATCTCCTTGATATCCTCCATTTTTGTCCCCTTGCTTGCAAGTAGGCAGTGGTCAATGTCAAGGCGGAGGGCACGCACAATGTAAAATCGGTGCTTTGACATCAGATCGTAGATCTCCGTCACAGATCCCGCGGTGCTGTTTTCGATCGGCAAAACGCCGTAACGGCACTCGCCCGCTTCGATCGCGGTAAAAACATCGGCAAACTGTGCGTAATGGCGAATGTCGGGGCTCTCAAACAGCTTTTCGGCTGCCTTGCAGGAGTAAGCCCCCGCTGTGCCCTGGCAGGCAACGGTAGCGCTTTTGGGGAACGCCTGCGGCGTTTCTGCCGCCGCGCGGGCAATTTCTCTTACCAATGGGGAGTCGGAGCCGAGTCGCGCGTGCTGATAGGCACGCGAAACAGAAAGGATATTGGTGTAAAGTGTGCGGGTATAATCCGCGGTCTCGGCGGGCGACATTGCCGCCACGCGGTCAAGCAGAGCCGCCTCGCGTACGGGGTCGGTCACCGCCATGCCGCTGGCGCGCTTATATTCGGCAACGCTTGCAGAAACCTGCATACGTTCTGAAAAAAGCTTGACAAGCGCGGTGTCAATACGGTCAATTTCCTTGCGTAAAACGCCAAGATCAAGTGGCTTTTTTTCGGTATCGTACATGGTTATTGTTTCTCCTCATCAAGTAAAAGATCCAAAACGGCAATGGCAGCCGCTGCCTCCACCACGGGTACTACGCGGGGAAGGATGCAGGGGTCGTGTCGCCCGCCGATCTTCATGGTGGTGTTTTGCATGGCTTTCAGGGAAACGGTGCGCTGCTCCCGCGCGATCGAGGGCGTGGGCTTTACTGCAATACGGAATAGTACGGGCATACCGTTCGTCATGCCGCCTAAAATGCCACCGCAGTTGTTGGTTTCGGTCATAACGGTTTTACCGTCGGTGATAAACGGGTCATTATTCTCACTGCCCAGCATATTGGCTACGGCAAAGCCCGCACCAAACTCCACACCCTTCACGGCGGGAATGGCAAAGAGCATGGAGGAAATTCTGCCCTCTACACCGTCAAACATGTGCTCGCCAAGCCCAATATCAAGCCCCGTTATGGCACATTCCACCGTACCACCCACGGAATCACCCGCGGCACGCGCCACCTTGATGATCTCTGCCATTTGCTCACCCGCCGCCTCATCGATCACTGCCAAGGAGCGTGCGGCAATCTTGTCAAATAATGCGGTATCCACCGAAACGGGGTCGAAAAGCGTGTCTTTTGCCGCACCCACGGAGGCAATGTGCGCGCCAATGCGAATGCCGCGCGCCGCCAGATACTGCAAGCATATGCCGCCCGCAATGCAAAGCGGTGCGGTGAGGCGCCCCGAAAAGCGCCCGCCACCGCGTAGATCAACACCGTTGCCGTACTTTTTGAGGGCGGCAAAGTCGGCGTGACCGGGGCGCGGGGTGTCATAAATAAAGCTGTAATCGGAGGAGCGTGTGTTTTCGTTGCGAATGACCGCGCGAATGCGCCCGCCTGTGGTAATGCCGTTTTCGTCAAGACCCTCGGTGAAAATCGGGAGGTCCTTTTCGCGGCGCGGCGTGCCGAGTGGTGTAGAGCCGGGGGCACGGCGCGCCATCAGCGCGTAAAGTGCCTCGGTATTAAGCTTGAGACCCGCAGGAAAGCCCTCCAGCGTCATGCCGATCTCCACGTCGTGTGAGCCGCCAAACACCGAAAGAGAAATATTGTTGCCGTAGGTGTTTTTCATATTTACTCCTTTCCGATGGCAAGCACCGCTTCTTCAAAAAATGTGGGATAGGACTTCTGTACGCACTCCGCATCGGGGATCGTAACGGCTTCCTTGGTAAGGAGAGCTGCCGCCGCCGCGCTCATGGCAATGCGGTGGTCGCCGCACACGTCAACCGTGCCGCCCGTCAGCGGCTTGCCGCCCACAATGGTTAGCCCATCGGGGTTTTCGGTAATATTCCCGCCCAAGGTGCGCAAAAATGCGGTAACCGAGGCAAGGCGGTCGCTTTCCTTCAAGCGTAGGCGCTCCGCACCCGTAATGTGTGTGACGCCCTGCGCCGCGGTGGCAACCACAGCAAGGATCGGCACAAGATCGGGGATCTGCTTGGCATCGATCTCAATGCCGATAAGCGGGGCAGGGGAAACTGTAGCACAATTTTCGCCGAGCTCCACCTTGGCACCAAAGCGCGCAAGGAGATCAAGGATCGCACTATCTCCCTGCAAGGAGGGGAGCAGCAGTCCCGTTACGGTTACGGCATGCGTGCCGATGGCACCGAGTGCAAGGGGGAACGCCGCACCCGAAAAATCACCCTCGGGGGCAATCATTTTGGGGGACGTCAGTGGTTTTTTAGCATATCCCGCAATCAAAAAACGGTTTTCGCTTTTCGCGGGGGCGGCGCCAAAGCGCGCCAGCATATCCACCGTCATGTCGATATAGGGGGCGGACTCCACCGTGCCCGTCAGCGTGAGGGTGGAGGGAGCGTCAAACAGGGAAAGGGCAAACAGCAGCCCCGTAATATATTGTGAGGAAACATTGGCGGCAACGCTGTAATCGCCCGCCGCGATTTGTCCCTCGGTAATCAGCTCCGCACCGTTCTCGCGCATCTTCAGTCCGTGCGCAGTCAACTCCTCGGCAAGTGGGGAAAGCGGACGCTGCGGGAGCCTGCCGCGGCGCATAAAGGTGGCATCGGCGCCTATTGCCGCACAAACGGGTAGCATAAAGCGCAGGGTAGAGCCCGATTCGCCGCAGTCAAGCACCGCGTGCTTGATGATCTTATCGCGCGCAACGGGCGTCACGGTCAGCCCCGTTTCGGTTTGGGTAATACCAACGCCAAGTGCCGCAAGGCACCGTGCCGTGGTGTCGATATCCTCACAGGAAACACGCATCGGCAAATGCGTTTCGCGGTCGGCAAACGCCGCCGCGATCAGCGCGCGGTGCGCCGCGGATTTTGAGGTGGGTGCCGCTACGTCTTCGGCATATTTCGGATTTTGTAAAACAACGGTCATTGCGGTGCGCCTCCGGCAAGAAAGAGTGCGGTCAGCTCATCTGCAGGCACAGGGTAAAGCACGCTTTCACCAAGCTGCTTTGGCAAAATAAAGGTTACCGTACCGCCTCTGCGCTTTTTGTCGGAGAGTGCCGCCTCGGCGAGTGCCGATGCCGTATAGGGGCATACGGTTTGCAGCTTGTAACGGCGGAGCATAGTTTCCATGTGCGCAGGCACGTCGGGCGTGCAAGCGCCCCTCGCCACTGCTGCCTTCGCCGCCATCAGCATGCCGATCGCCACCGCACTGCCGTGCGAAATGGAAAAATTCGATAGCTTTTCCACTGCGTGACCGCCCGTGTGTCCAAGGTTTAAGAGCTGACGTCTGCCGTTATCGTGCTCGTCCTCCTCCACTACGTCGCGCTTGTCGGCAATGCAGCGGGCGATCACCTGCTCGGGATCGTCTCTGAAGTCCTTTTCCAGCATATTCAGCAGGGTGAGATCGCCGAGATAGCCATATTTGATCACCTCGGCACAGCCGTCGGCAAAGATCTCATCGGGCAGTGTTTTCAGTACATCGGTATCGCAAAGCACGCCAATGGGCTGTGAAAATGCGCCGCAAAGATTCTTGCCCGCGGGCAGATCCACCGCGGTCTTGCCGCCCACCGAGGAATCGACCATGGCAAGCAGGGTCGTGGGGATCTGGTAGCAGGCAATGCCGCGCAGATAGGTGGCAGCAGCAAAGCCCGTCATATCACCCGTCACACCGCCGCCAAGCGCCACCGCGCAATCGCTGCGCGAAAGCCTTGCCTCTGCCATTGCGTTCCAGAGCTCGAGAAGCGTTGCGGTGTTTTTGGAGGCTTCCCCGTGCGGGAAAATAAAGGCCTCTACGGTGTATCCCGCATTTTGAAGGGAGCCTATTACGGTCTCGCCGTAGAGCGCCGCCACACTGTCGTCGCTCACCAGCATGACCTTGCGGGGAGCCGGGAGTAGTGCATCAAGGCGCGCTCCAACGGTTGCAAGCAGACCGCTGCCAACCTCTACCTTATATGTTTTAGATGCTTTTACTGTAATTGTTTCCATTAGCTTTCCTTTCCGTCCTTATCGGCGTTTTCCTTGGCAATGCGCCCCTCGCGCAGAAGTGCGGTCAGGGTCTTAGCGTCGTTTTCATCAAGCGCTTTTTTGTACGCGCCAAGCGCGGTGATAATGTTGTCGATCTCCTCAGCTAAAAAATCGCGGTTTTCAAGAAACAGCTCACACCACATGTGCTCATTTAGCCATGCCACACGTGTGAGGTCACGGTAAGAGCCTGCCGAAAATCCGTGGTGGATCTGCGCCTGCGGGCTTTTCACATAGGCGTTTGATACCACATGCGCCAGCTGCGAGGTAAAGGCGATCACGCGGTCGTGCGCCTCGGCGGTTGTTTCGGCAAAGGTGCCGAATTCCACAGGGGCAAGCAGATCCTTTATTTGCTCGCGCAGCGCGTCCTTGTTCTCCTCGGGCAGCACAATGACCATCGGCGCGCCCTTAAATAAACCCGCACGGCTGTTATCGTATCCCGAAAATTGCGTGCCCGCCATCGGGTGTCCACCCACAAAGGGGAAGTCGTGCTCTTTGGCAATGGCGAAGCAGGCGGTGCAAACGTCGCGTTTGGTGCCGCACAGATCCATCACCACCGTGTCGGCGGGGATCACGTCTGCAAGCTCGTTGAGCTGTGCTATGGCAGCCTTCGGGTAAACCGCAAGCAAAATAAGATCGCAAAGCGGTACCGTTTCACGGTTCAGCTCACCCCTTACCACCTCCTCGGCGGTTGCCTTTGCAAAGGTCTCCTTGTTGTTGTCGGCGGCAAGCACCGTGTGACCCGCCGCAGCAAAGGTCCGTGCCATCGAGCCGCCAATGAGACCAAGCCCCACAATTCCAACGGTTAATTTTTTATTGCACATTTTTTTGTACCTCGTCAAAGGGAGTGGGGCAACCCTTGGTTGCCATATCGGCGCAGATCTTTGCCATATCTGCGGGGCTTTCCTGCAGGCCGCCCTTCAGCCATTCGATAAATACATTATAGAAGGCGCCCGCAAGGAAAAAACGGTGATACCGCTCTGCGGCGCTGTCGTTGGGGGGCGGGAAGGTGATAAACATATTTTTGATGAGCGCAGCCAAAATAAGCTCACCGAGATGTGCGCGATACGCCACGATAGCAAGATCGCTGTATTGACCCAGCTGCTCAAACAGGGCATAAAAATAATCGTAAGGCACGGCAGAGCTGTTGCTTTCGGCAATCATTTGGTGAATGCTTTCACCCACCTCCTCGATGTACTTATTTAATATGTCGTCCTTTGAGGTGTAGTTGCGATAATACGCCATACGTGACACGCCTGCTTTTTTGGCAATATCGGTAATCGAAATACTGTCATAATCTCTGATCTTCATCAGCTCAACCAGTGCGGTCACGATGCACTCCTTGGCAAGTCGGTTGGATTCACTTCCTTTAGACACGAACAAAAACCTCCATTTTGTCACACTAACGATCGTTGTGGTTGACATTTTTGTAATCAAGTGGTACAATCGTAACAGTTACGAATGTAACCTTTACAAGTGTAACACATAAAAACCGGCTTGTCAAGGGCTGTGACAAATTTTGTCACAGTAAATTTAGTTTAACAAAGAAAAGAGTGATTTCCTATGTCAATGAATTTCGTACATGAGCTTCCCACCCCCGAAGAGGTCAAGGCAAAATATCCCGTTGGCGAAAAAGTAGCGGCAACCAAGGCGGCACATGATGCCGAGCTTGCAAAGATCTTTACGGGCGAATCTAATAAAAAGGTATTGCTGATCGGTCCCTGCTCGGTAGACAGTGAGCCGCCCGTGCTTGAGTATGCGGAGCGCCTTGCCCGTCTGCAGGAGAAGGTTGCCGATAAGCTGATGCTTGTCATGCGTGTGTATACCAACAAGCCCCGCACCACGGGCGATGGGTATAAGGGCATGCTGCACCAGCCCGACCCTACCAAAAAGCCCGACCTTTACAGCGGACTTCTTTCCATTCGCGAGCTACACACTCGCATCCTGACCGATATGGGTCTTTCTACCGCGGATGAAATGCTGTACCCCACCAACTATCAATACCTCTCCGATCTCCTTACCTATGTTGCTGTCGGCGCGCGCTCGGTTGAAAATCAGGAGCATCGCCTGGTGGCAAGCGGTATGGATGTGCCCGTCGGTATGAAGAACCCCACGGGCGGCGACCTTTCGGTTATGATGAACTCCATCACCGCTGCACAGCATCCGCACGTATTCCAGTACCGCAACTGGGAGGTATCAACCGACGGTAACCCCTTGGCGCACGCCATTTTGCGCGGCTACGTCAACCAGCACGGGCAGAGCCTGCCGAACTATCATTATGAGGATCTTGCGCATTTGGTGGAGCTTTACGCCAAAGCTAACCTCAATAACCCGGCTGTTGTGGTTGACGGCAACCATGCAAACTCGGGCAAAAAATTTGCCGAGCAGCCCCGTATTTGCAAAGAAGTTCTCCATGCCTGCCGCCACAATGAGGCGATCAGCAAGCTGGTCAAGGGCTTTATGATCGAAAGCTATCTTGAGGATGGCTGCCAGAAAATCGGCGAGGGCGTATTCGGTAAATCCATTACCGACCCCTGCCTCGGCTGGGAAAAGAGCGAGCGTCTTGTGCTCGATATCGCCGAGCTGATCTAACCTTCGGTTCCTTAAAAGCCGCTTTTACTATCCCTTTTCGGGTGGTAAAGGCGGCCTTTTGTGTTAGGGTGCCTCCATATGCTGCCTTAACGTGTGAAATATTGACAGTGAAATATTGACAAATTATTAAATTCATGATATTCTAAATATATAAATAAAAGTGTAACAAGGAGAATAACTTATGAAAAAACAACTCAAGTTTTTGCTCTTCCTTGCAATGATCTTTATTCTGGCCGCCATGACCGGGATGCTGACTTCCGCGCTGGATGCGACGCAGGGCGACAATGCCTACCAAGTATCCGGCACCGTAAACGGCTATGCTGCAACCCTGTCGGATGCGGTGGCAGCCGCAGGGGCAGGGGATACCGTTACTTTGCTGAAGGATACAACAGAAGCGGCCGCGGTGACGGTTAACAAGAGCCTTACCATCAATGGTGGCGCAAACACGATCACGGTAAGCAGAAGCGGTATCGCCGCCAATCTTTTCACGGTAAGCGGCAGCGGTGCTGAGGTAAGTATCCAAAATCTTACCGTTCACGATAGTGATACAGCTTATACAGACAACACCAATGCGGCGTTTTATCTCGACGGCGCCACGCTGACGCTTGATGCGGTACACGTGTCGGGCTCCTTGGCAGGCACCAAAGCGGCATCGAGCACTTACATTGCTTTAACGGTGAGCACCTGGCAGTACGGTATTTATACCGCCGGTAACGGTGAAGTGCTTACCGTAAATAGCGGTTCCTTCCGCACCTACAACTCGCCGATACGCCTCGGTACCACTGCGAGCGGCAGCCTATCATGTGATGTAACGCTCAATAACGGTACCTTTATTGCGTGCAACGGTTCCATTGTTTTTGCAGGCGCCGGTGCCAAGCTGACCGTAAACGGCGGCTATTACAGCTACGTGGAGCAGGAAGACGATTGCTATATGTCCGATCT
>CAZOWH010000005.1:0-24030 GCA_964583425.1 uncultured Lachnospiraceae bacterium | reverse complement strand
TGCAGCTGACATCAAGCCCGATGCTGATCTGGAGATCCTGAATCCCGATCATCATATTGCTACGGTTGCAGAGAACGAGCGCTTCTACATGGAGCTGTGCTTTGACCACGGCCGCGGATACGTATCGCAGGACCGCAACAAGCAGCTTGCGACCATGGCGCTGAACGCCAACACTTCCGCACCCATCGGCACCATTTATACCGACTCTATCTACACGCCGGTATACAAGGTGAACTACACGGTGGAAAATACTCGCGTAGGCAATATCACTGATCTTGACAAACTGACCATTGAGGTTCTGACCAACGGAACCATCACGGCCAAGGAAGCGATTTCGCTTGGCGCCAAGATACTCAATGAACATCTCAACCTCTTTGTTAACCTCACCGATGAGGCAAAGAAGGCTGAAATCATGGTAGAACGTGAAGAGACCATTAAAGAAAAGGTCCTTGAGATGACCATTGAAGAGCTTGACATGTCGGTTCGTAGCTTCAACTGCTTGAAGCGCGCCGGCATTGACACGGTTGAGGATCTGACCAACCGTACCGAGGAGGACATGATCAAGGTTCGTAACCTCGGAAAGAAATCGCTTGAAGAAGTTATTCAGAAACTGCACTCTCTCGGCCTTGACCTGAAAAAGGAAGAGGACTGAGGCGAGCTGCGATAATTGCAAAAAATTAGGAGGGAAAACCAATGCCCGGAAGAAAACTCGGCAGACCTACCGCACACCGTAATGCGATGCTGCGCGGTCTTGT
Organism: uncultured Lachnospiraceae bacterium; assembly: GCA_964583425.1. Taxonomy (GTDB): domain Bacteria; phylum Bacillota; class Clostridia; order Oscillospirales; family CAG-272; genus Firm-07. The sequence goes on along the minus strand of CAZOWH010000005.1, from coordinate 23,275 downwards.
GACTTATCTCCTGGAGAACGGTTCTGTTGAGACCACTCTCACCAGAGCGAAAGAAGTTCGTTCCATGGCAGAGAAAATGATCACGCTTGGCAAGAAGAACACGCTTGCCAGCCGTCGTGCGGCTCTTGCGTATATCACCAAGGAAGATGTTGTTACCAAGGTGTTTAACGAGCTTGCACCCAAATATGAAAACCGTAACGGCGGTTACACCCAGATCTTTAAGATGGGTCCCCGTCGCGGTGACGCAGCCGAAATGGCTCTCATTCGCCTCGTTGACGAGGAGTAATTACCGATAAAAGACTGTCTCTAACCCTTGGTTGGAGGCAGTCTTTTTTCGTTGTATAGAACACGCGCGGTGTGTGCGCAAACACCGCGCACTATGTGCAACACCCCTCCGGCGCCCGTGATACGGTCAATCACTGCGCACCATATTTGCGCAATTCTCCGATATCCCGCGTAGGGGGGGTTCACAAAGCACCGCATTTACGCAACAATTTAAAGCTCCTTCAGTACGCGCCAAAGGGCATCGACCTCGCTCAGCGTATTAAATGCACCAAAGCCGAGGCGCACCGCACCGCCCGGAGGCGTGCCAAGCGCCTTGTGTGCGAGTGGAGCACAATGCAGGCCCGCACGTACGCAGATCCCTGCTTTATCAAGTGCTCTTGCTGTTTCCGTGGCTGGAACGCCCGATTTGTTAAAGAGCAGGACTGCGCCCGCGGTATCCCGTTGGTAGATCTCAAGGCTGCAGACACTGTCAATACGGTCTCTTGCGGCAAAAAACAGTGTTCGGGCGCGCTTTTCTATTTCATCAAGCCCCAATTCCATTACATGCAAGATGCCGCCCATAAGCCCCGCTATTGCGGGCGTGGGAAGGGTGCCCGCCTCAAAGCGCTCGGGAAATTCCTCCGGCATGGTGGGGGATAGAGAATTCACTCCGCTACCGCCCTCTATGATGGTCATGGGACTCACATTTTCGCCCAGTGCCAAAATGCCGCAGCCCTGTAAGCTGAGCAGACCCTTGTGTGCGGGGGCGGCAAGTGCATCGATCTGCATGGTGCACATATCGATAGGTAAATGTCCTGCCGATTGCGCTGCATCTACGATAAAGTGCAAGCCGTGTGCATGGCAAAAGGCGCCGAGCTCTACGAGCGGCAGAGAGATCGAGCAGATATTGGAGGCGTGCAGGGAAACGACCGCGGTCGTATTTTTTCTCACACGTGTCTCAATTTCTTGTAATATTTTCGCATTGGTGAGTCCTATGACGGGAAAGGTATCGAATGTGATGTCCTTTTCCTGCTGCAGGGCATAAAGCGGCCGTAAAACGGCATTGTGCTCGAGCTCGGAGCAAAGCACATGGTCACCCGGCTTTAACAGCCCCTTTAGTGCCATGTTTAGGGCATACGTGGTATTTTCGGTAAAAGCGATACGCTCGGGCGCGCCCAATCCCAAAAAATCGGAGATCAATTCTCGGCAAGCGTATATTTTTTCGGCAGCCCGCAACGAGAGGCGGTGCGCACCACGGCCGGGGTTGCCACACCACGTGCGCATGCAGGCGTCGGCTTCGGCAATGGCGCGTGGTGATTTTGGGAATGCGGTGGCGGCGTTGTCAAAATAGATCACGGTAAGCTATCCCTTTTCGATATATTGTGAGACCGTAATGCGCGCAGCGCGCAGGGCTACGCGCGTTTTGCTTTCCATGCTACAGGGAAATTCCAGACCGTAGGCGCACCCTCTGCGGGTATCCTCGGGGGCAAGCGCCACCACCTCGGCAGAAATTCCCGCTGCCAGCAGCACGCGTTGTGCCTTGACCGCCGCTGTCATCGGTCCCAGCGCAGCCACACAGCTGCGGCGGGCGTTTGGTGTATACATGATGCACCTCCTTCGAGTATTGAAGGTGCCTAAAACCGTGGTACACACCTCCCTTTAACAATATACGTGACATGCGTGCAAAACGACAAAAAGCGCGCAGAGTTTTTTGCGGGGGTGGTTGACAAATTCGATCATATCATATATAATAAAATGGTATGTATCTGTGCGATCAAAATAAAATTCGGAAAGGAGAAGGCTTATGCTGAAAACATTACTGCTGAAATGTAAAGAGGCACTGATCTCGGTGCTGCCTGTGACAGTGATCGTGCTGCTCTTAAATCTCACTCCATTGGTAACGCTTTCGACACTTGAAATTACAGTTTTCCTCCTTTCTGCCATATTTTTGGTGATTGGAATAGGTCTGTTTAACCTTGGTGCCGACATTGCTATGACGCCTATGGGCGTACAGGTCGGCTCGGGTCTTTCCAAATCCCGCAATGTGGGGCTTTTGCTCTCGGTCAGCTTTTTGCTCGGTGTTCTTATTACCGTGGCAGAGCCTGATCTTTCCGTGCTTGCCACACAGGTCAGCGCGGTGGTGAACGGCACGGCATTGATCGTAACCGTTGGCGTGGGTGTAGGTCTTTTTTTGGTGTTGGCTATCCTGCGTATCGTAACCAAAACAGGGCTTTCCAAAATTTTAATGATATTCTATATGCTGGTTTTTGCGCTTGCCGCATTGGTGCTGGAGCGCGGGAACGGTGCGTTTTTGGCGCTCGCCTTTGATTCGGGCGGCGTGACTACGGGGCCCATTACCGTGCCCTTTATCATGGCGCTCGGCACGGGTATCGCAACCACGCTCGGCGGCAAGGATGCGGGCGAGAACAGCTTCGGTCTTGTGGCACTTTGCTCGATTGGTCCCGTGCTGGCTGTGATGTCCCTCGGTCTGTTTGCAAGGGGCGAAATGATCTATGAGCTGCCCGATTACTCGGTGGAGTCTCACATTGGTGCCGCGCTGCCGCATACCATTCTTGAGGTGGTAAAGGAGGTAGCACTTGCGCTCGGGCTGTTGGTTTTATTTTTTGCCATCATTCAAGCCATATTTTTGCGCTTGCCGCGCCGCAAGATCTATCGCATTACCGTGGGCATTTTATATACCTTTGCGGGACTTGTGATATTTTTAACGGCAGTTACCGTCGGCTTTATGCCGATCGGCTACCGCATCGGATATGAGCTTGCTGCAAGCAATAGCACCTTGCTTGTGATCGTTGGATTTGTGCTTGGGCTTGTGGTCGTGCTTGCCGAGCCCGCCATTCATGTGCTGAAAAGCCAGGTGGAGGATATTACCAACGGCACCGTCAGCAAGCGCTCGATGATGATCGCGCTCTCGGTCGGTGTCGGTATTTCGATCGGGCTTTCCATGATCCGTATCATCTTTGATTTCAGCATTCTTTATTACCTCATTCCCGGCTATTTTATCTCTCTCGGGCTTTCCTTTTTTGTGCCGCGTCTGTATACTGCTATCGCATTTGACTCGGGCGGTGTTGCCAGCGGTCCGCTGACCTCAAGCTTTATTCTGCCGCTTGCCATTGGCGCATGTGTGTCCTTACAGGGTGTTTCTGCCGTGATGGAAAATGCGTTTGGTATCGTTGCCATGGTTGCCATGACACCGCTGATCACCATTCAGATCATGGGCTTCCGTGCCGTGATGGCAGGTAAGGTGCGTGATAATATTATGATGAAACAGATCCTTGATGCCGATGATGAACAGATCATCGATTTTATGTAAGGAGGTGCTGTCATGTCAAATACCGTAAACGAAGCCGATAAAAAGACAAAGCGCATCGCAGCGAGGACCGTGGCACGGCGCACATCTCCCAAGGTTAAGGCTGAAACAGGGCACAAAACAGCGCCGCAAAAGCTCAAAATGCTGATTACTGTGGTGCCGCGCCGCAAGACAGAATATTTTATGGATCTTATCCAATCCTTTGATGCCAATATGCAGTTTTGCTCTACGGCGCGAGGCACGGCAAGTTCGGATATCCTCACGCTAATGGGGCTTGAGGAAAATGAAAAGCGCGTGATATTCAGCGTGATCCAAGAGGATATGGCACCGCGCGTGCTGGCTGCTCTTGAGGAAAAATTCACCACGATCAAAAACGCCAAGGGCATTGCTATGACGGTGCCGCTGACTGGTGTGATTGGTGTGGCGATCTATCAATTTCTTGCCAATAACCGCAAAGGAGGAAAGGCAACATGAATTTTGCATATGAGCTGATACTTTGTATCGTAAACGCGGGCTTTTCCGACGTGGTGATGGAGGCGGCGCGCGCCTGCGGTGCAGGCGGCGGCACGGTGATCCACGCCCGCGGTACCGCCAATAAAGAGGCAGAAACCTTTTTCAAGATCACCATCCAGCCCGAAAAGGAGGCTGTGATGATCCTAGTGCCCTCGTCCATCAAGGACGACGTGCTGCACGCGCTTTACCAAAAGGTGGGCTTGCAGACCCCTGGTCAGGGCATTGCCTTAGCACTCCCCGTTGACGGCGTGGTTGGCTTGCCAAGCACGAAAAAGGAGAAAAGCGAGCAAGGATGAAAATATATTTTGTGCGACACGGCCACCCCAACTATCAGTTGGATTGTCTTACGGAGCTGGGACATCTGCAGGCGGCGGCTTGTGCCAAGCGCTTGCAAAATGAAGGCATTGAAGAAATCTATACCTCACCTCAGGGTAGAGCCAAGGAAACCGCAGCACATACGGCAGAGCTTTTGGGGCTTGACATTGTGACGTGCGATTTTATTAAGGAAATTACCTGGCGCTCAAGGGACGGCAGCGAGTTGCTTGAAAACGGCCATCCCTGGCACTCGGCTACCGCGCACGTGGCAATGGGGCAGGATATCACGCGCACAGATTGGCGTGAGCTTGACCCGTATTGCAGAAGTCTTGTGGTTGAGCGCGTTGACCTGGTAGAGCGCGGCATTGATGCGTGGCTTGCAGAGCTCGGGTATGTGCGCGAGGGGCAATACTATCGCGTTGTGGGTGACAATGCCGATCGCACGGTAGCGATCTTTAGCCACGGCGGATCATCCACGGCTGCATTGGCGCATATGTTCAATATCGCTTTTCCGATGCTGTGCGGTGTTCTGTCTCCCGCCTTTACGTCCGTTACCGTGGTTACGCTCTCCGATGAAAAGGGCAAGCTGATCACGCCGCGCTTTGAGCTTTTGAATGATGCACGGCATATTCGGGGCATCGAGGCAGAGCAGATCATCAGCAATTAAATAACAAAAAATCCCGACACGTGTCGGGATTTTTTGCATATAAGGGGCATTATTTATAGGCAGGCAGCCAATCGCGGTGCGCCTCGAACAGATCGTCACAAAGGGCAACGATATCATCGATCGAAAGCTCGGAGGAGGTGTGCGGGTCAAGCATGGCGGCTTGATAGACAACTTCCTTTTTGCGGGTGACGGCGGCCTCGATGGTGAGGAGCTGCGGGTTGATGTTGGTACGGTTCATGGCGGCGCAGACTTCAGGCAGATCCCCTACAACGGTGGGCAAAACACCGCACTTGTTAACAAGGCAGGGCACTTCTACGCAGGCGTTATGCGGGAGATTGGTGATCAGACCCGTGTTCAGCACATTGCCGCCGATTTCGTAGGGCTTACCCGTGACGATCGCCTCCATGATATGGGACGCATACTCGCGAGAACGCGTATGTGTAATATCACCCTTCAGGTATTCCTCTCGCTGCGTTTTCCATTTTTCGATTTGCTTGATACAGCGGCGGGGATATTCGTCAAGCGGGATCTTGTAGCGGTCGATCAGCTCGGGATATTTGGATTTGATGTAGAGATTATTGTACTCGGCGTTGTGCTCGCTCGATTCGGTGCAGTAGTAGCCGAAGCGGCGGATGTAGTCGAGGCGCACGAGGTTTTTGGTCTCGTAAATTTCGGGATGCTCGAGGATATCATTGGCGCGGCGCTTGATCTCGGGATAAAGGTCGTTGCCATTTGTGTCGTAGATTTCGAGAAGCCAGGCCATATGGTTGATGCCCGCGATCTTCTCGCGAACGGGGCCCATTTTCTCGAATTCTGCCTCAAGCCCAAGGCTTTTGAAGAGGCTCTTCGAGCAGACCTGCACACTGTGGCAAAGTCCGACGGTCTTGACATCGGTATAACGCTGCATATAGCCCGTGAGCATTGCCATGGGGTTGGTATAATTGAGGAACCATGCGTTGGGACAAACGGTTTGCATATCCTCGGCAAATCCCTCAAGGACGGGAATGGTGCGCAGCGTTCTGAAAATACCGCCGATACCGAGCGTGTCGGCAATGGTTTGTCTGAGGCCGTATTTTTTGGGAATCTCAAAATCAATGATGGTGCAGGGATCATAGCCGCCTACCTGAATGGCATTGACCACAAAATCTGCACCACGTAGTGCGTTTTTGCGGTTTGCAATGCCCAAATGCTTGCTGACCTTGGCGCGCCCCTCGTTGATGTTTTTATTTAACAGTACCACCATATCGTAAGATTCGTTCAAGCGCTTTTCATCAATGTCGTAAAGCGCGATCTCAAAATCCTGCAGTGCGGTGGTCATCATACTATCGCCAAGTACGTTTTTGGCAAACACGGTGCTGCCCGCACCCATAAATGTGATCTTTCCCATTATTTTTTTCCTCCGTTTCAATTTTGGCATTGCAATTTTCAATGCATTGTGGTAATATCATTATAGTATGAAAAAATGATGCATGTCAATCATTATATTGCTCATTTTTATAACAATATTGCGGAGGTTTGGCGTGAAGCATTCCTTAAACGTAGATAAAACCGGTTTGGAGCGCGGCACGCGTGGCAGCTTTGCCTTTCCTGTATCGGGTAGCCGCGGCGCGGATATCAAAAGCTATGATGGCGAGCAGTTTGCCTGCCATTTTCACCCCGAGGCTGAGCTGACCGTGATCCTTTCCGGTGAAATGTATTACCGCGCACATGATACCGAATATGTGCTGCATGAGGGAGATGCGGTTTTTGTAAACGCCAACGTGATGCACGCGGGCAGAAGCAAGAACGGTGGCTCATGTTGCTATCTTCCCATCAATTTTTGGCCTATCTTTGTATCGGGGCATGAGGATAGCCTGATCGATCAAAAATATGTGGCACCCCTGCTGCGCGAAAATTTGTTGCCGAGCGTTGTGATGCGTGCGGCATGTGCGGCAGATGGGCAGATGCTGACAACGGTATGGGAGATCGTGCGCCTGATCCGCACCCGCGAGGAGGGCTGGGAGCTTTTGGTGAAGGCGGCACTTTGCCGCCTGTGGGTTGATTTTTACCGTGTCAGCCGTGAGCAGGGCGAGGTGCATCCCGGGGAGGGCGCCGAGGCGGTCAAGCGTGCCATCTTATTTATTGGGGAGCATTATACCGAAAAGCTCTCGCTTGCCGATCTCGCAGCCGCTTCGCACCTCTCACGCAGTGAATTTTGCCGTACCTTTCGCCGCTTTACGGGGCGTACCGCCTTTTCGTATCTCCAATATCATCGTGTACGAAAGTCGCTTGCACTCCTGCAAAATCGTGCCCTGTCGGTCACCGATGTGGCAGAGCGCGTGGGCTTTTCGGGTGCGAGCTACTATGCCGAGATTTTTCGGCGCTTTATTGGTATGTCTCCGCTCGAATATCGGAAAAAATTGTGACAGTTCCTTGATTTTTTTCAATAACTCTTGTATTTACACATAAAATTTGGTAATATGTTAAAGTAATGTATGAAAAAAGCGGAGAATAAAAGACATTAAGACGGCGGTGAAAATATGTTCGGTTATGTAAAGATCGATAAAGCGGAGCTGCGTGTTCGCGAATACGAATATTATCGCGCCGCATATTGTGGGCTTTGCCGCAGTATGGGCAAATGCACGGGGCAGTGCTCGCGCTTTGCGCTCAGCTATGACATTGCCTTTCTCGCACAGGTCCGCATGGCTTTGGCGGGCACGGCACCTGCCTTTCGCAAGCGGCGATGCATTGCGCATCCCTTCCGCTCCCGTATGATGATGGAGCCAAACGATGAGCTTTTTTATGCCGCCGATGCGTCGGCGTTGCTTGCCTTTGAAAAATGTCGCGATGATGTGGCAGATAAGCGTGGCATAGGCCGCCTCATCGCCCGTATACGGTGTCTGCTTTTGAAGGGGACATATACACGTGCCAAAAGGCGTTTGCTTGAGCTTGCCGGCGTTCTGCGCGAAAAGCTTGGTGAGCTTTCCGCATTGGAGCGGGAGGGGCGCCCGACAGTGGATGAGCCTGCTGCCATTTTCGGTGAGATACTTGCCGCGCTTTGCGCGCACGGGCTTGATGAAAGCAACGCACGTATCGCACGTGTGATCGGCAACAAGATCGGTCGGTTTATTTATATCGTGGACGCCATAGACGATATTGAAAAGGATGAAAAAAGCCGAAATTTCAACCCCGTTTTGCTGTTTTACGGCAAAAGTCCCACTATCGAGGAGCGGCAGATGCTGGAGGATGCCCTTCTTGTCTGCCTTTCGGACGCAGCTGCCGCGCTTGATCTGATCGGCGAGGCGGCGGATTCACCGCGCCGCGCTGTTCTTGAAAACATACTGTATTTGGGCATGCCCGCTACCGCCAAAAGGGTGATCTGGGGCGACAGTGCATGCTGCAAGGAGGAAACAAGTGAGCAACAATCCCTATAAGATCCTCGGCGTTTCGCCCGAGGCAGATGACGAGGAGATCAAAAAAGCCTATCGCGAGCTGGCGCGCAAATATCATCCCGACCGCTACAGCGACTCCGATCTTGCGGATCTTGCAAGTGAGAAAATGAAGGAGATCAATGCGGCATATGAGGAGATCACGCGGATGCGAGAGGCACGCGCGCAGGGCGGCGGTAATTATTATGAGGACCCGCATGCAGGCAGCACAGCAGGTGCGGGAAATGGGCAGAGCGGCTACGGTGGCGGTTACAGCACCAATATGGGCGGCGGCACCAATTACCATTCTCAAAATTATTCCGCTGATGCCAAGGGCAAGTTTACTCGGATCCGCAATTGCATCAATGGCGGTAACGTTGCCGAGGCGGAGCACCTGCTCGAGGAGGTCGCTTCTGCCGACCGCGGTGCCGAGTGGGTATTTCTCACAGGATGTGTACAGCTGCACAAGGGATTTTATGTGGATGCGCAGCGCTCGTTTGAGACTGCCTATCGCATGGAGCCCACCAATCATGAATACTGGCAGTTCAAGGAGAGAATGCATCAACAGGCGGGAAACCATGGTAAGGGTTATAATACCTCGGGTGGTGCGGGCTGTGACTGGTGCAGCACGATGATCTGTGCCGATTGCTGCTGTGAATGCATGGGCGGCGATCTGATCCCTTGTTGCTGATATGTCAATGCGCAGAAAAAAATCCACAAGATATCTTACAGCGTCAGCCATTTTGGCGGCGCTTGGCGTGGTTTTCCTTACGCTCGGTGCCTTTGTGGAGGTGCTTGATCTTTCCATGGCGGCGATCGCTTCGCTGACCGTAATCTTTGCCGTGATAGAGCTGGGAGGAAAGTATCCGTATCTGGTCTATCTTGTCACGTCGGTGTTATCATTTTTGCTGTTGCCGAGCCAAACACCCGCACTGCTGTATGCCTTGTTTGCGGGTTATTATCCTATTTTGAAGGCGCTGTTTGAGGGGCATCTTTCGCACACCGTTGCGTGGCTTTTAAAGATATTGACCTTTAATGCCGCGTTTGCGCTGATCATTTTTGTTTCGGTAAAGCTGTTTATGCTCTCCCCGCTGACATGGCAGGTCTGGTATTGGGCACTGCCCGTAGCGGGCACGGCGGTATTTGTGCTTTACGATGTAGCGTTAACGCGCCTTATTACGGTATATTTGATGCGGTGGCGCAAGAGATTTCGCTTTTTACGGGATGATTGACAGACACAAAAAAGCAACGCACTGCGTTGCTTTTTTGTGTCTTGCCGAGTGCTATGCGTCGAAAAACATACAAAAACATACATACATACATTTTTGTCGGTGTCTTGACAAATGGCTTAAATTATGTTACAATAAAAATTAAACACATTCAAAATAAACTAAAAGGAGTTGGTTTTTTTCATGGACAGTATACCTTTATGGATTGTGTTTGCTATTTGTATTGTGGGTGGCGCTTATTTTGCGGCTACTGAAAGCTCTTTTTCGGCAGTTAACAAAATCAAGATCAAAACCCTTGCCGATGACGGCAACAAACGCGCACGCGGTGTTTTGTGGGTGCTCAACAGATTTGATAAGGCACTTACCACGCTGCTGGTCGGTAACAACGTGACCAAGATCGCTGCGGCATCTGTGGCGACCGTTATTGCTTCAAACATGTTTGCGTATATGGGTGACGAGTTTATCAATTCGTTTGCCTTTTCCATCGCCTGCAGTGCGGCGAGCACTACGGTGGTCTTTTTCCTCAGTGAAATGATCCCCAAAAGTTTTGCCAATGACCGCAGTGAGACGGTGTCGCTCTTTTTCCAAGGCTCACTCCGTTTTCTGATGCGTGTTTTGGCGCCCATTGCGGGCTTTTTCGGTCTTATCTCCACGGCGGCATCCAAGGCGTTTTCCAAAAAGGAGGCAGAGCCTTCCATTACCGAGGATGAGCTGATGGAGATCCTTGATACGGTTGAGGAGGAGGGCGTTGTCGATGAGGAGCAGGGTGATATGCTCAAATCCGCGCTGGAATTTGGCGATACCGTTGTCAGCGATATTATGACCATGGCACGTGATATTGAGGCGCTGAATGTAGCCGCTACCACCGATGAGGTGTTAGAGGTCATCAGAGGCACCAATCATTCCCGTATCCCCGTATACGCGGGTGACATCAACCGCATCATCGGCACGCTCCGCATCCGTACATTTTTGACGGAGCACCGTCGCAATCCCAAGGTAAAGGTGCGCTCCTTGCTCTCTCAGCCCTATTTTGTGGCAGAGGATGCCAAGATCAACGATGTGCTTACTGACATGCGTCAGCACAAGCACCATATGGCGTTGGTCCGTGATAAAAACAAACATATTACCGGTCTTGTTACCATCGAGGATATTCTTGAGGAATTGGTGGGCGAGATCTTTGACGAGGAGGACGTGGTTGACCAGAATTTCCAAACGCTGGGAGGCAATCGTTATCTCGTAAACACACATATGCTCGTGGGTAACCTCTACGAGCGCATCGGGCTTTCAGCAGCCCCCCGCTCCGTGGCCACAAAGCCACTGCTTTCGCTGATGCTTGAAACACTTGGCAGATTGCCCGAGGTTGAGGAGACCTTCCTCATTGACGATCTTGAGTTTACCATTGAAAAAGTAGAAAATCAGCGTCCGGTGCGCGCCTTTGTGCATGTGCTGGATGAAGAGGATCTGGCGGAGCGTGCCGCCGAAGCCACTGAGAAGGAGGTGGAGGCATAATGGCAGAGCATTTTTCTAAAATGTGGTGGGCGTATGTCGTTATTTTTGTTATGATATGCTTTTCCGCATATTTCTCGGCATCCGAGATCTCCTTTAACACCGCCAATAGAATGCGCCTGCGTCGCGCTGCCGACGAGGGCTCGAAAACGGCAAGAATGGCATATAATATTGCCGAAAACTTTACCATTTCGCTTTCCACTATTTTGATTGGCAACAACCTTGCCAACATTGCGGTTTCCACCTGTACCACGCTGATCGTAATGAATTTGTTCCCCGGCAATGCAGGTGCAGCATCGCTGATCGCTACCATTTTGGTTACGATCGTGATCCTCATTTGCGGCGAGATCGTGCCGAAGGTTCTGGCGAAGCAGCACGCCGATACCGTGGCGCGTGTGGTCTCCATTCCGACCCGCGTTTTGACAGTGATCGTCAGCCCCATCGTGGCGATCGTGATGGCGCTTTTGTTTGTGCTGCGCAAGCTTTGGGGCAAGGACCGCAACGACAGTGACCCGACCGTGACCGAGGAGGAGCTTTCCTCCATTATCGAAACCGTCGAGGAGGAGGGCGTGATCGATGAGGAGCAGGGCGAGCTGCTGCAGTCTGCGCTTGAGTTCCACGATATCACGGTCGAAAAGATCATGACTCCCCGTATCAATATGACGGCATTTGACATCGAGGATGATGAGACCATTCACACATTGCTGGCGGATACGGCGCAGTTCTCGCGCATACCCGTATATGAAAATAGTGTGGATAATATCATCGGCATCCTGTCCCTCAACCGCTATTATAAGGCGGCAATGGATGGGGAAAGCCCCGATATCCGCTCACTTTTGCTGAAGCCCTGCAAGCTGCATAAGACCATGAAGCTGCCCGCAGCGCTGGCACGTCTGCGCGAGCAGAAGATGCATCTTGCCATCGTTATTGATGAGTTTGGCGGCACGCTTGGCGTGGTGACCATGGAGGATATCCTTGAGGAGCTTGTTGGTGATATTTGGGATGATACCGACGTGATCATAACCGAATGCTATCCGACGGGTGAAAATACCTATGAGGTGTCGGGCGAAATGAACATTGAAGACTGCTTTGATGAGGTGGACTTCAAACGCCCCGAGGACTTTAGCTGCGAGTATACCACCATGGGTGGTTGGGCAGTTGAGATGCTGGAGGCTAACCCGCATGTGGGGGATAGCTTCAGCTATGAAAATCTCTTTGTGATCGTTTCGGGCATGGACGAGGAGCGCGTAACCAAGCTGACGCTTTTTGTAAACCCTGTGCCGAAGGATGATGAAGAGGAGGAGCTGTAACAAAATGACCAAGGAGGGAAAACACATGGCGATCCACGAATCGGGAGAGAATTATCTTGAGCAGATACTGATTCTTTCGAAGCAAAAAAGCAAGGTGCGTGCGGTAGATATTTGTGCCGCGCTCGGGTTTTCCCGCCCCACGGTCAGTGTTATGCTGCGTGAGCTGCGTGCAGGCGGCTTTGTGACGGTGACCGAGGGCGGTGGGCTTTCGCTGACTGCCTCCGGGTTTGCCGTAGCGGAGCGCATGTACGAAAGGCATTGCCTTTTGGCAGAGGCACTGATGGCGCTGGGCGTATCCCGCGATACGGCGCTGGAGGATGCCTGTAAGATCGAGCATGACCTCAGCGAGGAGACGGTCACATGTCTGAAATCCTATATTGCAAAGATCAAAAATAATCAAAAATGAAGCATGTTGATATTTATACCGACGGAGCCTGCAGAGGAAACCCCGGGCGTGGCGGCTGGGGCGCAATTCTCGTATATGGGTCCCATGAAAAGGAGCTTTCGGGCGGGGAAGCGCATACCACAAACAACCGTATGGAGCTAAGCGGTGTGATCGCCGCGCTGTCAGCACTGCGCGAGCCCTGCGAGGTAACACTCACCTCGGATTCTCGCTATGTGGTGGAGGCGGTGAACAACGGCTGGGCGGAGGGCTGGCGTGCGCGCGGCTGGCGCAAGGCAGATAAAAGCCCTGCTCTGAACGTTGATCTGTGGGAGCAGCTTTTGGGGCTTCTCAAAAAGCACAGAGTGACCTTTGTGTGGGTGCGCGGGCATGACGGGCATCCCTTTAACGAGCGATGCGATAAGCTTGCCACTGCCTTTGCGGACAGTTTTCCGCAAACGGTTGAAGGTGAGCCTTTTCCTGCTGAAAAATAACAAGAAAAAGACCGCATTTTTGCGGTCTTTTTTTCGTTTTGAGCCTGCACGTGCAAGGGCGGCGACGCGCCGCGCTTGATATGCCCTCAAAAATGCTTTTTTCTCTCTGTCAAACTGTATGATTTGGCGGTGTTATTTTTGTCTAAAATCGCGAAAATAAGGAAAAAGGATTGACTGTTTTTTGGAAATCATATATAATATGATTGTATCTTTTTCGGTTTGTGCACGCTGCGTTCACATGCCGAGCATACAAGCGGAGCGATCCGCAATACAAAGAAAAGGAGATAAATCCTATGAAGAAACAACTGCGTTTGGTTCTCTTCGCGGTACTGATCATGATCTTGGTCATGATGACGGTACTGGCAGCCTCTGCGGCTACCGACGGTGCCGAGGTGCGCGAGGAAGGGCACTACTACGAGGTCATCAGCGCAGCCGACGGAGCAGTGCCGAAGTATTATACTACTTTGGCAGCAGCTGTTGGTGCAGTTGATGCCGACGGGTACACCATTACGGTTCTCTCTAATGCCACAGAGCCGACCGTGGCACTTGCAGGTAATTATACCTACAAGATCACGGGTGGCACGGACGGCGCAACCGTTACCTTTAACACGGTTGATGCCAAAAAGGCATTGATCAACCTTTCGGCAGGTAAGGTCACGCTTGAGAACCTGACGCTGGCGTATGACGCCACTGCGATCACAAGCACTCCCGCTGCCGTGGTATACATCAGTGGTGTGAGCGAGGTCACGCTGAATAACGTGGTCACGAGTGCTGTGGTTACCGATACCGTTTCGGTAAATGCTGCGGCTACGATCACCGTGTCGGGCGATAAGACCGATATCAGCGGCGGCGTGAACAGCTTTTTCAAGACTTTTGCAACCGTTGCAAAGGACTCGAAGTTGACCGTATCGGGCGGCAATATTACCGCCTCTAAATATGTGATGCATTTGTTGGCTGCCGCAACGGTAGACATTACGGGCGGCACGGTGACCGGCAGTGAGAGCAATGCGGTGTTTTATGCTACTGCGGCGGGCGGATCTAAGATCACCATCAGCAATGCGACCGTTGCATCCGGTGCACGCAAGGGTGTATTTGCGGGCTTTAACGCAAATCATACGATCGCGTTGCTTGAGGGCGCAAAGCTTGTTGCCAACAGCGGCACGATGTTTGCCGGCTTGGCAGCCGATGCGTCGATCACCATTGACGGTGCCGAGCTACATCTTTCGGGTGCGGGTGCAGTGCTTGCAGCCTCCGCACTGAAGACTCCCATTACCAGCACTGCAGGTAAGGTGTTTGTGGAGAACGGCGCTGCGGTTCCCGCTGTGGCAATGGATAAGACCGATGCGCAAAACGGCTTTGATTGGTCGGTGCTTTCCTTGATATTCCCCTCGTACGCAGGTCCCTGCGAGATCACGACGGGTGAGGTTACCATTACCTCGCTTGCGGATAACCAAAAGCTGGCAAGTGACTCCTTCCTCGCCGCATACGGCACGCGTTTCCCGAAGGCTGAGGTTGAGATCGTCGGCTGGATTCCGCTTGTTGTCAATGGTACGGATGCCGTGCTGAATATTACGGCAGGCGAATACGTGCTGAGCGGCGCCTATATGGTAGAGGTGAAGGCGGGCACGCTGAATATTACCGGCGGTACTGTCACCGGTGCCGAGGGCAATACGATCCTTTCCGTGCAGGGTGGCATCGTAAACCTGAAGGGTGGCACCCTGATCGGTGGTGCCGGCGGCTCCGTAGCAACCGTTACGGGCGGTGCCGTGAATTACATCAAGGGCTCGCTTACCGCGGGTCAGGACGGCGTTGTGTTCGGTGCGCAGGGCGGTACCGTAAGTCTTGAGGGCGCAGAGGAGAAGCTGGCAGAGCACCATTATACGGTTGTTGCCAATGCCGATGCTGCATTGAAGTACTACACCACTCTGACGAAGGCACTCGCTGCGGTGGATGCCGACGGTTACATCATTACGGTTCTTGAGGATACAACAGAATCCGCCGCTACCCTGAATGTGGCTTACGCCTACACTATTACGGGCGGCGCACAGGGTGCGACCCTTACGTTCTCCTCCACATCGACGGTCAATGCAAAACCCGTTTTGATAAATTTGGTTGCAGGCAAGGTTACCATTGATAACCTTACTCTTGCATACAATTCGCAAACAATTCTTTCTACCCCTGCTGCTATCGTGGTGATCACCGGCAGCGAGGCAGAGCTTACTTTCAATAATGTTGTATCGACCGGCGCGGTTACCGAGGCCATTTATTTGGTTGCGGCAAGCAAGGTGACCATTTCGGGAAATAAGACAGATATCAGCGGTGTGCAGGAGGCGCTGTTCCGTGCAGCGGTAGGCTCTGCGAATTCCGATATTACCGTCACCGGCGGTAAGCTGACCTCCGGCGGCTCGATCGTCGCGATACAGACCAATGCGATCACCGTTACCATCACGGGCGGTACGCTGGCAGGTGGTACGGCGGCTCCTGCTATTTCCGCTACCTCAACTACAGGCTCTGTAGTTACCGTTTCCGGTGCCACCGTAATTGCAAACAACACTCTGATGCAGACCATTGACTCCGAGGTTTCACTTAGCCTGCTGGCAGGTGCAAAGGTTACGGTAAACAATGCCGTTGCGTTTGTTGCAACCGAAAAGGCAAGCTCTGTGGTGCTGAACGGTGCAGACCTCTATCTTGAGGGTGAGAGTGCGATTCTTTGTGCCGATGACACGACAACGGTAACCATTGAACCCACCGCAGGTACTATTCACCTCGGCAAGACGACTCCCGTCCCCTCCGAGGGATTGGATGCACGCTTCGGCAACTGGGAAAACATTGCAGTCAACTTCGGCAATTACAGCCCCACTTATATAATTAATGTGGCGGGCGTATACAACTTTGCTTCTGTGGCAGATGTACAGGCCACTGCCAAAGAAGCCGCACAGGCGATCTTTGAGGCAGAGTACAAGACACGCTTCCCGCTGGCAAAGATCATTCTGCCCGACTGGATCCCGGTCGAGATCGACCACGCTGAGGCGCTTGTAAACTTTACCGCGGGCAAGTATGATCTTGACGGTCGCTCCCTGGTTACCGTAAAAGCAGGTACGCTGAATATTCTGGGCGGCACCTACAATCTGCTTTCCGCAGGCTGTATCATTGACCATCAGGGTGGCACGGTAAATATTTCGGGCGGTACCTTTAACGGTGCTGACCTTGCAAAGGCATACATTCTGCACTCCACGGCAACCGAGGAGAGCGCCATCAATATTTCGGGCGGCACCTTTGCAGCATACTGTGTGGTAAACGCTGAGGGTAAGGTTACCGTAACGGTATCCGACGGTGCCTTCGGTCCCGTTGACCGCAATTCCGATTCCACTACGCTTTATGTGCATCATGCAGACGCCAAGCTGAACATCACGGGCGGTACCTTTGAAAACATGGGTCGCGCCGTATGGGCAGCAGAGGGCGAGGTTGCAATCACGGGCGGTAAGTTCTATACCGGTCTGCGCGTTACCGGCGCAACCCTTGCAGGCAACATCGTATCGCTTGTATATGTTGACGGCCCTGCAAAGGTCTCCATTTCCGGTGATGCCGAGCTCCACCTGAAGAAGGATAATGCAAAGCAGGCGGGCGTATATGTTTCCGAAAATGCCAAGGATGCCGAGGTAAATATCAGCGGCGGTAAGTTTGGCGGTGTGGATATGGCTGCCAAGAGCATTATGTACTGTGTATATGTTGCAGGTCCTATCCAAAATTTCAACATCACGGGCGGTATCTTCTACGGCGGTACGGGTAACTCCGCAATTCTGTTGGCAGCGGCAAATGCCGTGGTAAACATTTCGGGTAGTACCGAGATCTATGCTTACCGTAATGTATACGTGCAGGCAGCCGCTACGCTGAATATCAGCGGCGGCAGCTTCAATCCGCGTCCCAACGGCACACAGCCCAATAATATTCTCATTCACATCACCTCCGGCGGTGCAAACTCTACCATAAATGTTACGGGCGGTAATTTCAACGATTATATGAACTGCTTTAGGGTGGAGGCTATTTGTACCGTTAACATCACGGGCGGCACCTTTACCGAGAGAACCGTTTGCAGTGGCGACACCACGCAGATCGAAGCATTTGCATATATCACCAAGGCAGCTACCTTTAAGATCGGTGCGAATGAGAACGAGTCGGGTCCTATGATCAACATCGGCAGAGCCGAGTATGCTTCCGACCCCACATACTTCTATAACGGCATCGGTATTCAAATAACCGCCAGTGCAGGCGTAAATCTTGAGATCAGCGGTGGTACCTTTAACCTTGCTGCCAGCGAGAATAAAACATTTGATGTAACGACAGGCAGTATCGGCAGGCTGACCATTACGGGCGGTACCTTCTATGTTTCCGGCGAGGGTGCAAGATTCCTGCCCGATGAGCTGATCGACGTAGAGGGCAATGAGCACACCATTACCGGTGCAACCGTCTATGCTTCCTACGGTGCATATCTTCCTATTTATAAATACATTGATACCACGGGCCTGAATCTGGTTGTCAGCGGTACCTTCTATGTAGAAAACGGTCTGACTGTTTGGAAGCCCTTTGCAGGTGAGGATCCCGAGGGCAATGGCTATGTGATCTCCACCCTCAATGATATTTATACGCTACTGCAATCGCAGTTTGCAAGCTTTACCGTGCAGGGCTCTATTGCCTGTGCCTCCGGCTTCATCCCGCTCAACATTGCCGGTGAGGGTGTGGTTGTAACCCTGATGAACTTCACCGACAGCTACAATTGCCCCAGCCTTGTTAAGGTAACAAAGGGTACGCTGAAGGTGGTTGGCGGTACTTATGTTGCCGCAACGAACGAGCGTCTGTTTGAGGTGCTTGGTC
The DNA here is from genome assembly GCA_964583425.1 of uncultured Lachnospiraceae bacterium. Taxonomy (GTDB): domain Bacteria; phylum Bacillota; class Clostridia; order Oscillospirales; family CAG-272; genus Firm-07. The sequence goes on along the minus strand of CAZOWH010000005.1, from coordinate 4,988 downwards.
GTGATGCTGCACTTTCCATTAACGGCGGTACCTTTACAGTTAAGGGTGCATACAGCTACATGATCTACCTTGACAGCAAGGCAAATGCAGAAAACATTTCGGTAACCGGTGCAAACATGACTGTTGCACAGTTTGGTAGCATCCCGCTTCAGGTTGCCTTTGATGTAACTGCAAATAAGGTTGTTGTAAACGGCTTGTCTGAACTGCTGCTGAGTGAGGCAAAGGAATATACCATTACCTCCTTCGCAGATCTTACGGCAAACGTAAGTGAGATTCTTGGTGCGAAGTTCCCCAACCTGACGGTTGATATTCAGACCTGGATCCCGCTGCACTTGAATAATAAGGATGCTAAGCTTATTATCACCGGTGGTGAATATGAGGCTTCTGCTTACTTCATGTTTAAGATCACCGCAGGTGCGCTTGAGATCACCGGCGGTAAGCTTACCAACACCTCGGGCGACATTATCCATGTTGCAGGTGCAAATGTAACCGTTACCATTGATCTTCCCAATGACGATAGCAATGGTATGTATACCGAGGGTCGTATTGTATATGTCAACGAGGCATCCGGCTCCTCTGTTACCGTGAAGAGCGGTCGCTTTGTGGAGATCGCGCCCGATGCGAGCGGCGATAGCCATGATGCACTCTTTGTAGTGGATAACGGTGCGGCAATGCCTGCAGGCGCAACCATTACGATCGAGGGTGGCTACTTTGAGGCAGCTCGCGTGCTTCTGATCAACTATGTCAAGGCAACCGCAACCATCAACGGCGGTACCTTTGTCAGCAATCAGGTTGGTGCCAATGCTAAGGCAACCAGTGCACACATGCTGGCACCCTTGGGTGATGCTGCAGCGCTTGTGATCAACGGCGGTAGCTTTGATAACAAGCAGGGTGGCTACATTATTGCAGTTCTCGCACCCGAAGTAGTAAACGCGGAAGCATCTGCAACCCCTGTCACCATCAACAGCGGTAGCTTTAACGGCGGCGCAGGTTGGTTCTACGCAACTGCCAAGACCGCACTTGTGATCAATGCCAACACCGACCCCGCCAAGAACCCCGTATTTACCGATACCGAAGCAAATGGCGATGGCAGCTATTACATTTACGTTTCCGATTCCGCATCTACGGTTACCATTAACGCAGGTACCTTTACGGGCGGTGTATCAAGCCAGTATATCCTTTATGCGGCACAGGGAACCTGGACTGTTCAGACAGGTACCTTTACGGGCTCGCTCTTCTACATTGGTACGACCTCTGCGGTTACCGTAAACGGCGGTAGCTTTACCGCATTGGGCGGCGGCGCTAAGCTCTTCAATTTTGTGGGCGCAGTTACCTCTGCAAACCTCAACATTACCGTTCCGTTGGCTACAAGAGTAGAAAACGGTGCAAGCATTCTTGAGACCACACTTGCAAAGGATGTGGTGTTGGGCATTCTCTCGAATGTGACCTTCACCATCAGCGGTGGTGCAAGACTGGGTGCACAGACCACGCTGACCAAGAACGAGACCTGGAGCTCGCCTACGGATCAGCAGCACTTGATCGAAGAGTACTTCGGTTCCTCCATCATCAGCTTTGAGGAGCCGGGTGTTTACTCGCTGAATCTGACCGGTAATTACGTGATCACCATCACGGGTGGCACCTGGGAGTTCCATGGCGGCGATTTCCTGAAGCTCTCGGGCGGTGCTGATCTTGTGATCGCAGACGGTACGTTTATCGTAACCGGCGGTGATATCTTCAACATCAGCGGCGGCGCTTCTACTGTTGTGATCGGCAGCTCCGAAAACAGTGCTGTGAAGCCGCAGTTCGTAGTAGGTGTCGGCGGCAACGTGCTGCACCTCAATAACGGTGGCGGTGCCTTTGATGTGACCATTTACAACGGTAGCTTTATCAAGGGCGAGTATATCGACGGTGTGCTCACCCCCGTGATCGATTATATCAACTACACCAGCCCGCTCTTCTACATGGAGGGTGGCAAGAAGGATGCCAGCAAGCTTGTGATCCATGACGGTTACTACGAGGCAACCCGTATCGTAATGGATTATTACGGATATGCGGACACCATCATCTACACCGGTGTATTCAAGAGCAACTATATTGCAGAAAACCTCAAGCCCGAGCACTACAAGGCAGACGGCGTAACCCCCGTAACCGATAACCAGCGCGACCTCTTCAGCTTGCGCGGCGCTACGCAGACCATTACCATTTACGGCGGTGAGTTTGATGGCGGTCTCGGTCGTTCGATCTTCGGTCTTGCAGGTGCAGGCGGCTGTACCTGGAGCTTCTACGGCGGCACCTTTACCGGCGGCTACTACTGGATCTACGATAACTACTACATTACGCTTAACATTGATAATACCTATGATGCAGCGGGCAATGTGATTGCTACACCTACCTTTACCGCTCCCACCACCTATACGCAGTACGGCATTTACATGGATATTGCCAGTGCAAACGGTGGCGCAGGTAAGATCAACATTGCAGGCGGTAGCTTCTCTATGAAGGATAAAACCGGCCGCTTGATGCTTGTGCCCAAGGGTAACGTCACGGTTAAGATCAGCGGTGGTGAGTTCCTGGTTACCTCCGGTAACGACTATGACGACGATAAGCAGCTGCAAAACAGCACCGTCATTCTCAGCGCCTACGGCGGCACCGATTACTTCGTAAATACTGATATTACCGGCGGTGTGTTCCGCGCGCCTCGTATCATCAGATACACAAGTGCCGGCGGTACGCTCAACATCTACGGCGGTGCGTTTATCAGTAACGCGATCTCGGCAGACGATTCCTACATGCTGCAGATCGGACACGACAACGCAGTATGGAACATCTACGGTGGTACCTTTACCGGTAACAACTACACCTACTCCATCCTGCTTGCCAACACCGCAAGTGCCGGCACCCAGACCGTTAACATCCTCGGCGGTTCCTTCAATATGGGAATCCGTTGGATCTATGTAACCAAGCCCACGGTCATTACCATTGACAGGGGCAGCTATGTCAATAGCGAGGGTGTGACCGTAAGCACCGCGCCTACCTTCAACGGCCTCTCCAGTGGTGTAGGCTCCGATATGGTCAGCGGTAAGAAGGGCGATATTACCGCATACGGTATGTACATTTCGAATGGCGCAATGGGCGGCAATATCAACATCAAGTACGGTACCTTTAAGCTACCCGTTACCCAAAACTTTACGCTGCTTGTTCCCGAGGGCGGCGATGTAACCATCCATCCCGGTGTTGTCATGGAGACCGCAAACCGCGTGATCCAGATCACCAACGCCTACAAGGGCTGCCTTACCATCAAGGGCGGTAGCTTTACCAGCATTGACGTAGGTAACCTGTTCTACTTCACCACCACACAAGCGAAGTATGATGCCAATGCCTACGAGGGCGAGATCATCATTGAGGGCGGTACCTTTACCGCAGCCGAGGCATCCACCATCTTCCACATTTCCTCCTCTGCGACGCAATACAAGTTCACCATCAAGGGCGGCACCTTCGTTTCTACGGACTCCCGTCTGTTCATTGCAGATGGCATGGGTACGCAGTTCGTGATCGAGGGTGGTGAGTTCTCCTCCACGGCAAGCCGTATGATCTACATCGATAACAACGTAACACCTCTTGTGATCAAGGGCGGCACCTTCACCTTCCTGCCCAAGTCCGGCGTCAACTCCGATAACGCTATTCTCTACATTGTCGGTAAGGATGCTGCTGCGCTTGAGGTACAGGGCGGCACCTTCATCGACCAGCGCTCCGGCAGTAACCAGTCCTTCATTAAGATGAATGCAAGAGCAAAGGTCAACTTCTCGGGCAGCTTCAAGCTGTACGTACAGGAGCTGAAGGATAACTTCTATTACGACTACGATGATGACAGCAAGTCGCTTGCCATGACGAGCTACGCTCCCGTGGAATACCTCAATGACGAGCCGTATTACGTATGCTTTGGCTTCTATACCGCGAACGCACCTACCATGACCACCGCGCCTACGCTCCGCGCTGTGCTTGGCGCTGAGGGTATTACCTACGCCGCATCTGTTTCCGCAGAGGTGGCGGCAGCACTTGCCGAGCTTGGCACGGTAACCTACGGTACGCTTATCTTCCCGACCGAGTACATGGCAAACGGTTGGCAGAGCGGCACCGACTTCCTCGCCGAGTTGAAGGCTTACGCACTTGACAACGGCAAGGCAGAAGGCTCTGTTTACACGATCGTAACCGCAGTGAACGGTCTTGTAACCGAGGCAGATGGTTCTCTCACCTTCCGCGCATCCTTGATCAACATTAAGGAAGCAAATTACACACGTTCGATAACCGGTATTGCATTTGCAAAGGTGACCGCTGCCGATGGTACCGAGACCTACTACTATGCAACGCATGCATCCGCAGGTGTCTCCAGCGATATCCGCACACTTGCAAAGACTGCTCTTAACGATGTTAACAGCAAGCCTGTAATGCAGAACGGTCGCGTATATTGCTACGCTGCGATCATGGTTCAAAACAGATTCAGCCGTTATCCCTCTGTGTTCCAGGATTCCTTGAGAAAGTATCTTCCTGAGAATCAGCGTACACCCAAATACTAATAAAGCGCAACCGTAAAGGGGTATATGCCCCTTTACGGCAATCAAAAAGCCACCTACCGCCTTTGGCGGTGCGGTGGCTTTTTGTGCTCTTGGTGCAAAAAAATGCCATACGTTACGCCGTTTTCTCCCACGTGCACCATGTATGCCCCCTCGGTAGGGCAGTTGTCCTCGCCTTTGGCGAGCACCGAAGCACCTTCCCCTCGGGTCGCCGCACTACGTTAGCCTTCCCCAGCGGGGTTCCTTTTCGCTAATGCGAAAAGCCAAACCACCTTCCCCTCGGGTCGCCGCGCTACGTTAACCTTCCCCAGCGGGGTTCCTTTTCGCTAATGCGAAAAGCCAAACCACCTTCCCCTCGGGTTGCCGCACTACGTTAGCCTTCCCCAGCGGGGAAGGTGTCACCGATAGGTGACGGAT
>CAZOWH010000004.1:0-24600 GCA_964583425.1 uncultured Lachnospiraceae bacterium | reverse complement strand
GCCCGAGGGACCAACCAGAGCAAACTTTTTGCCCTGCCCTATTTTAAAGCTGATATCGTTCAGCACGTTTTTGTTTTCCTCATCTCCGTAGGAATAGGTGACGTTTTTAAATTCGATCTCACCCGCAAGAACGCCTGCGTCAACAGCGTTTTCCGCATCCTGCTCGGGCACGGCATCGATCACCTCAAGGAAGCGCTCAAAGCCCGTAACACCGTTCTGATACTGCTCCATAAAGCCAATTAAGGTCTTAACGGGAGTCAAAAACATATTGACCGACACGATGAATGCCGAGTAATCGCCAAAGCCGATGCGCCCGTTATAGAGAAAGAAGCCGCCCGCGATCAGCACCACCACATTAAACACATCGGTGATGAAGGTGGTACCCGAGTGGAACTTGCCCATGGCATCGTAGGCTTCCTTACGCGCCTCTACAAATTTTCGGTTGCCGACCTCGAATTTCTCACATTCCTTATCGGCATTGGTAAACGCCTTGGTCACGCGGATGCCCGAAATGCTGCTCTCAAGTGCCGCATTGATCTCGGCAACAGAGGCACGGCTTTTTTGAAATGCCGCGCGCATTTTGGTGCGAAGCGCCACCGAAATAATGAGCAAAAACGGTACGCATACGAAAATAATGAGCGTGAGATAAACATCTATGGTGCAAAGATAAATGAAGGAAGCAACGATGGTGATCGCGGAAATGATGATATTTTCGGGCCCGTGGTGCGCCAGCTCGCTGATATCGTTGAGGTCGTTTGTCATGCGGGACATCAGCTTACCCGTTTCCTGCTTATCAAAATAGCTGTAGGGCAGCTTTTCAAGGTGGATAAACATATCCGAGCGCATTTGCGCCTGCATGCGCACACCCATCACGTGCCCGTAATACTGGATAAAGTAGTTGAGCAGCATGCGAATGACATAGAGCACCAGCAGCAGGATGCCCGCAAAGATGATCATTTGATATTTGCGGTTGGGAATGAGGTCGTTTAGCATTTCTCTGGTGACGATGGGGTAAAACATCCCCACCAGTGCCACCAGCAATGCCGCGATCATATCCAGTGTAAAGATCAGCCGATGGGGGCGGTAATAGGATAAAAAGCGTTTTAACATCAATTTGCTCCTTTTAAAATAGCCGTCAAATGCTGAAAAGAAAATACATTTTTATTATACAGTTTGCGGCAAAAATTGTCAATGGGCGGGGCAAAAAATACGCGGTGTGCGCGCGGTGTTTGCACAAGTACCGTAGGGGAGGGGTCTCCCCTCCCGTGCCAGCATACAAACGGGAGGCGAAACGCCTCCCCTACCGAGATAATGCGTACATGGTGCGTATTATATGACATGGGAAATTCCCCAAAAAACGAGGACAGAGAGCCGTGGCTCTCTGTCCCTTTTCGTTATTCCTTGGTATCAAAAAATCCTTTGAATACCGAAACGGCGTTAGCAACGAAGGCTGCGGCGCGGAAGGGCACGAGAGATGCCTTTGTGAGGCGTGTAAACACCTCGCGGCGCGTGGCGGATTTTTCAGCCTCCATGCTTTCGCGTTTGCGGCAAAGACCCTTCAAAGTGCGCGGGGTCTGCTCCTTCAAAAGCTTACCCGGGGCGGGTGCTGCCTCCCCCTCCTTTAGCTTCAAGATCCTTTCGGAAACGGTCAGCTGGGGTGAAATGGCGTAGCACAGTGCCTTATCAGCTACAATATCGGTATCATGCGTGCAGTGATAGCCGAAGGTGGCGCGTGCCAGTATCTCCTTGCCGCGGCGAATATCCAGCTTTTTGGCGTAATTGTTGGTGGGGAAGCTAAACTGATCGGTCACGATCAGATCCTCACCCTCAAGGAGATTCACGCCGTAATGGGCATTGAAATCGGCTACGGTCAAGGGATTGCTCGCGCCCTTGATCCACACGGTAAGGGTGCTTGCGGGCGGTACGGTGACACCATCCAACGGAAGCACACGCTCTGCCTCGGGAACAGCCTTACCGCCAACCCCCTTCCAAACGCCAAGCGAGTAACCGTTTAAGATGAGGGGCTTTGCCGTATGGTTGTAAATTTCAACGTACGCATAGGGGTTTTTCACCACTGTGCCATCCACCTCGGTATCCGAGGTCAGTGCCATCAGCTTGGTGACGGAAAGCGGCGAGATCATCACATAGGAGGTATCGGCATAGCGCTGCTTACCCACCATGCCCGAGACCACAGCGCTGATGCGATGCGCGCCGCCCACATCGGGGAAACGGCGGGAAACCGTGCGACTTTCACCCGGGGCAAGCTTGCCGATATGCACCTCCTCAAAGGGAGCAAGCTGACGCAGCACAAATCCGCTTTCGCCGGTGAGATAGAAATCAACGGTGATATCGGAAATGGTTTTATCGCCCTCGTTTTTCACGGTGGCGGTTACTACGTGGGGGTGCTCGGCATCCTCGCTGATGCCGTAGCCCATATGCTTGATATTGAGGTGATCTCTGCCCCTGACGAACACGGGGGCGGTAACGGTATAAAGTGAGCCGTTTGTGATACGCAGATAGTAATAATCAAAATCCGGGGGCAGCTCTACATGCCAGCGGAACTCGGTAAGAGGTCCTGCCTCCACCACGGCGGCAACGATATGATCCTCGGTAAGCAGCTCCAGCTTGCCAAGACCCAGCTCGTTTTCGGTGGTGAGCTCGATCTCCACATCCAGCTTTTCGGGATCCTGCAGCACCGATCCGAGCCAGGCACCGTTTACACGGTAGCGCACCTGTATGGTACGGTCGTTGGTGGTATAGGTGCGGCGACGGCGCATGCCGTCAAGAATGTTTTCACGCGTGAGCGCAGGGGCGAGAACAAAACCCATGCCGCCCTTACTGCCCCAATCGGCGTTATGCGTATCATCGTTGAAGACGGGCGACACACGCCAGCCCTTCGAGAGCGCCAGCGCATAGCCCGCATGGTGGCGTGGACCGTTTAGCTCAAGCAATGCGTACATATCGTGCAGCACACCGCCAAACGGGCGAAACTCATCGTTATTGCCCCAGGTATCGCTCGGATGGTTGAACATAGCAACCCCCTCGGGGTGCTTGGCGATCATTTTGTTGTAGGCATCAAGATCGGTGCCAAACGGATCCTGACAGACCCATTCGGTATTGAGAAGATTGGTGTGTCCCCAAAGACCGTTGACATCTGCCCAGGTCATTTCAAAGCCGTAAATCGCCGCAAATTCGCCGGGCACGTTTGCCTCGTTTGCGAGGCGCATCTCGCGCTCAAAGGCACTCCTTGGGTAGCAATGCGAGTGCTCGGTCACGGCAAAATAATCAAGCCCCGACACGTTTCGCGCGTAAGGAAACGCCTCCTCGGGCATGCCCTTGCCGTCGGATTCGGCGGTATGGCTGTGCACCTGGCCGCAGTAAATATTCATTTCCTTGCCGTCGCCAATGGCGAAATCCCATTTTTCGTAGGTGCGATTGCCGTGCGTGTCGCGCAGGGTGATCTCCACGGTGTGCGTACCAAAGTCAAGTGGCTTTTCGGGGGTGTAGGTCACACGGTCCTCGCGCCAATCCGCCCCTGCCGAAACGTTGAGCCCGTCGAGGCAAAGCACCGAAATGCGCGTGTTCACGCCCGAAATATCGTGATATTTCACGCTGATCTTCGGCGAGAACTCGTTTTCAAGCACCTGATAGGTGGCGGGGGTGCAGGCAAGGAGCTCGGGGCCGCGATCATCGGTAAGGCAGGTAAGGAGCGGCTTTTCCTCGCTGCCAAGGCGCGCGGCATAGCAGCCTCCCTGCACCTCAATATAGTAATAAAGCGCATCTGCCATATACGCCACGCGAGAAAACGGCACGACCCACTCAAACAGCCCCTCGTTATTGGGGTATGCGACGTGTGCGACCATGCGGTCATCCTCGCGCACGTAAACCGTGGCGTGCCCGATGGCACCGCCGCCGATCACGGCAAAGCGAATGGCAACGTCGCCACCCGACAGGTGCGTGCGTGAGGTGGGAGATACGGGGAGAATGGCGGGCACGGTGTGCTCGCTATGATCACAGACGGTAAGCCTCGGATCGGCAAAGCCGGGAGTGGGGGCTGCCATCGTTTCTACAATATGCCCCACGCGCGGCGTAATGATGCTATGCTGCCACAGACTCGCGAGGCGCACGCGCGTATCAAGGCAGTCGCTTGTGTGGCGCTGCGTGATCGAATAAACGGCATCCTCAATGCCGCCGTCGCGCGGCACCAGGAAAAGCTCGCAGCCGTACTGTCCGCGCTCAAAGGCAAATTTGCTTTCGGTATGCGGTGTGCCGTCGCGCGCCGCAGGTACGCCAAGCACGGCAAAATAATACCGCAGGGCGGGGTCGGCAAGGTCGGCGGCAACCTCGGGGTATCTGGTGCCGATGGCGGTAAATGCCGCCTCCTTGGCAGCCTCAATCTCCTCGGGGGCAAGCAACGTTTTTGTGAAATTCACCGCCGCAAGACCGCCTGCGGGAATCAGATTTTCACCCGGCGCATCAGCCAGTGCGTTGCGGCAGGTGATCCCGTCGGTGCGGCGCATGATCAAATGGTAATCAAAGAGATCTATCGTGCCGTCGGTCATATTTTTCAGCTCGAAGCAGGGATACGGCGCTGCCCAAAACGAGGTCTCGGTAATGATAAGCTCGGGCTGCACGGGGTCTTGCAGTGAAACGGTAAAGGCGGCACTTTTACCCTTTTCCGCGAGGAAGCTGTATTGCAGCGTATCGCCCTGCATCACCTTGCCCGGCACGGTGGCAGCAAGCACGGTATAGCACTCCCCTGCGCGATAGCCGTCAACGGGGAGCATGCGCAGCTTACCCGTTTGGGGCTTTTTTCCGCCCGTAACGGTATAGGAAAGCTCCACCTGCGGCAGTGCGGGTGCCTCGTCGGGTAGGATCAGCTGCAGGGTGGCATCCTTACCACGGAGCAGCACGGTTGCGGGGGCGTGTATAAACTCACGAAATTCCATAGTGATTCCTCCTCACATCGAAAACAGTGAAAATAGCGGACAGAGTGCCAGCGGCAAAAACATGGCGGGCAGCATATTCATGACCTTCAGGCGCGTAACACCCAAGAGATTGGTGCCGATACCCAGCACCAATAGCGAGCCGACCGCGATCATCTCACCCGTAACGGCTACGGGGATCGCCCCGGCGGCGAGCACCGCCGCAAGCGTTAACAGCCCCTGTGACACAAAAATAGATACGGCAGAAAGCGCCACGCCGAGCCCCATTGTGGTGGCGAAGATCAGTGCGGATACCATGTCAATGAGAGACTTTGCATAGTAGGTGGTGTGCACGTGGCTGATACCGCTTTCGATCGCACCCGTAACCGTCATAGCGCCCACACAGAACAGGAGCGTTGCCGTAACAAACCCTTCGGCAATGCTTCCCTCTTTTCCTTTAAAGCGGCGCTCGATCCACTTCCCAAGGCGATTTACCAGCCCATCAAGATCCAGCAGCTCTCCAAGCGCGGTACCCAGCGCCATGGAAATGATCATAATAAGCACATTATTCACCTGCAGCGCGCCCGATATGCCAATGAGCATCACGCAAAGCCCCAGCGCGCGCATCACGCTATCGGAAAGGCTTTTTTTCTCGGCAGAGGGAGAGATACCCTCGGCGCTCTGCCGCTTGGCGGCACGGCGCTCGCCGAGTGCTTTGATCAGCACGCCGACAAGCGCACCAAGCGCGACGGCGGCGGTATTTACAATTGTTCCCCATAAGGGCCAGCTTGTCATACGATTTTTCCCCTCATAACAGTATATACTTACAAAAAGTATAACACCGCGCGCGTGAAATTGCAAGCGAAAGCCACGATTTTTTAAAAAAAGCAATCTTAGCGAAACGCCCCTGATAAAAAATGTTGCTTTAGGTGCTTTTTTCTGCTATAATAGTACGTAGAAAGGGGGGTGAGCATGAAAAGCAACGGCAAAAACGACATCCAATTAAATCGCCGAGAGCTGCTGCGCGGTCGCAACGTCTGGCCGATGTGCAAGGCGAGAAAAAAGCGGGATATCAGCTACCCGATCCATTGCCACGAATATTACGAAATCTGCTACTACGAGCGATCACAGGGGTATTGCGTGATCAACGGTAAGGAGTACCCCCTGCTTGAAAAATCGGTGTTCTTTCTCACACCCAAGGACATGCATTCGATCCACGCGCAAAATGATGAGGAATCTCTTTATATCGTGATCTCCTTTACGCATGAGGCAATAGACAAAAGGCTGATCGCTGAGCTTTCCGTGGCACCGCGCGTTTTATACGAGCCCTCGGAAACGCTGACTGCACTGCTAAAAAGCATTTATGCAGTGCGGCGTTCAACGCGCGCCGAGCTTCACAAGCGCAGCATACAAGGCCATATGCTCAATGCCGCCTTGGTGGATATTCTGATGCTGGGCACCGTGCTTGAGTCTGACAGCTACCGCTTAAATCCCACCGTTGAGAAGGCTGTTTTGTACATTATGAGCCACCTCACCGAGCCGCTTTCCCTTGCTGAGATCGCCGCTGCCTGTCATACCTCACCCGCCTATTTTTCGGCACTGTTTCACAGAGAAACGGAAAAGACACTCAAAAGCTACATCAATGAGCTGCGCGTGGATATGGCAAAGCATCTGCTTTGTGAAACGAAGGAAAGCATACAAAGCATTGCGCTGCAATGCGGCTACAGCACCACGGCACATTTTATGAAGATCTTTAAAGCAACCACCGGCGAAACGCCTACCGCATACCGTAAAGAGCACGACTTTTTCGGCAAATAAGCATCCGCACCCGCAGCCTCTCATGAGCTTGCGGGTGCATTTTTACTTGCTTTTTTTAGTTGAATACTTGCTTATATTTCGATGTTTACAAAAACGTATTGACTCCTACCTTGAGGCTGTGTCAAAATAATTTTACAGGCGCAGCCGTGCGCCTATTTTTATAATGAAGGGAGAAAATTATGAAAAGAAAGCTTTATTTTCTCGTGCTTGCGGCACTGCTGGCAGCACTTCTGCTTCCGGTGGTGGTCGTACCCGCTTCGGCAACGGCAAGCATGTTCATCAACCAAGCCGATACGGGGCTCAGCATCCCAACGGGCGACACATACGGCTCGTATGACTTTGGCAATGCCACCTATCAGGCGACTAAGCCCCTTGACCGCCTGCCCCTTACCTTTGAGGCGTGGGTGAACATTCCCTCAAGCCTTGGCGGTGCGCGCCCCGGCGTGATACTGGGCAACTTTAACCCCGTGGCTGACGGTTCCTTCTATTTTCATATCAATGAGGGCAACCTGCCGCAGTTTAACTTTTACGATAAGGCAACCGGCACCAATCACAGCTACAAATTCAGCAACAGTAAAATTGCTGCCGATGCGTGGACACACCTTGTCCTCACCTACGACAGCACCGCCGCTAAGATAAGCTGTTATATCAACGGCGTGTTTTCGGAGAGCAAGAGCATCAGCGGTACTCCCATGCTGCTTGAGGATGTAAACCGCTATACCGTTTGCCTTGGCGGCACACACCACTGGATGAACTACCTGCACTTCAAGGCGGGGCTGCAGGACGTAGCTGCATATGGCAGCGTACTGAGTGCCGCCGAGATCAAGGCGGCATACGAAAACGGTGTAGATACAGGGCGCGAGGATCTCATCCTTTACTACGACGTGGATTCAACCGATATCGGCGGAGATATTGCCGATGCCAGCGGAAACGGCTACGATCTTACCTATAGCCAAATGTGGCTCTCGGAATCGGAGATGGCTGCCCTGCGAGAGGCAAAGGGATTTGGCGATTATGCGTACTCCTTTGCCGTGATTGGTGACACGCAATCTACTACCTACCTTGCCCCCGACAAGCTTGATGCGCTTTACCAATGGATCGTTGATAACAAGGAAAGCAAAAAGATCGAGTACGTCATAGGACTTGGCGATATTACCGAAAACGACACTGCCGAGGAGTGGGAGGTTGCCAAAAACGCCATCTCTATCCTTGACGGCAGCCTCGAATACTCGCTTATTCGCGGCAACCACGACACGCTGGAGGGCGGCACTCTCTTTGATACACATTTTGCAAGCAACCCCCATTACACTGCACAATTTGAGCAGTACGGCGGCTTTTACGAGGCGGGATCGGTTACCAACACCTGGCGCACGCTGCAGGTTGCAAAAACCGACTGGCTAATCGTAAATATTGACTGGACTCCCAGTGCCGAGGAGCTTGCCTGGGCAAGCGACGTGATCGCCGCACATCCTGAGCACAAGGTGATCGTCAACACGCACCGTTATCTGAACTCTCGCGGTGAAACCTATGACTACGTTGATTCTACGTGGACGAGCCTTTGCGCCAAGCACAGCAATATTGAGCTACTGCTTTGCGGCCACGTTTCGACAGATGACCTGCTGGTAACAAACACCCTGCGTGCCGATGGCAGTGCGATGCACGCCATATTGATCGACCCGCAAAAGTTTGACCAGTACCTCGGCGGCGGTCTTGATATGATCGCTATGTTCTACTTCAATGAGGACGGCACCGAGTTTGACGTGGAGTATTATTCCCCCACCAGAAACCAATACTTTAAAACCGGAAATCAGCTCAGCATCAACCTGAACGAGGTGCCTGATGTTATCATTGACGAGGTACCCGAAAGCCCCGTACACATCCTTGACCAAAACGGCGCAACGCTGGCAGTCTATCAAGACCTTAGCGAGGCACTGGCTGCCTTTTCCACCCTCGGCAATGCGCACACCATCAAGCTAAACGAGAACTTCACGTACTCCACAGGCATTACGCTCAACAAGAGCATGGTGCTTGACGGCAACGGTCACACCTTGAACTTCGGCGCAACGGCGGGAAACCTGATTACCGTAAGCGGCGTAACCGTAACACTCAAGGACTTAAAGGTTTTTGCCACCGATACGACATCAAGCACGCACGCGATCCACACCACGGGTGCCGCAAGCCTGACCCTCACCAACGTGGATATCACGGGCGGTACAAACGAAAGCGGTCAACTGTTGGCTGCAGGCTATCATGCCATTTACGTGGCGGGCGCGAGCACACAGCTGACGATCAACAGCGGCACGTATTCCTCTTATGCCTCCGCCCTTTACCTTGCCGATGTGTCGAATACCAGCGTGATCAACGGCGGCAAATTTATCAGTGCGGGCGCTATTTCCTTAAGCTCCACCAACAAGCATGCAGCAACCGTTTACGCAGGCAGCAACACCACGCTGACCATCAACGGCGGCTTTTTCAGCTACGTGGATGCCGATCCCTCCAAATATGACATTTCCACCACGGGCTCTGCTGTCCAAAACGCCTACGGTAATAGCACGATCGCCACGCTCCGCATCAACTCAACCAGTCCCGTGATCATCAACGGCGGAACCTTCCTCAGCGGTAACTCCAACGCCTCCTTCGCGCTTTACGCAAGTGTTAAGCTGACCATTAACGATTGTAACGTCTACGGCTACTCCTGGGTAAGAACCTACACCGCCATTAAAAATGCTGTGATCAATATTTACGGCGGTTATTTTACACATAATATACCGGGACAGGATAACGCCATCAGTCACCGCATTGCACATACGATCCAGGAATTTAACATCTACGGCGGCACCTTCCATCTGCAAAAATCGGGGGCAAACACCTCCTCGGGCTGCATTACCACCGCATCAAACGGCGGCAACACGATCAACATTTACGGCGGCAGCTTTACGGTTGACAGCACAAAGGCCGCCGGCATCATTTACGCCGCTATCGCCACGACCGTAAGCGTGCATCCCAAGGGCACGGCAATTACGGGGGCTGACGGCAAGGCAACCACCTCTACCGGTGCTACTTTCACGAGAAACAACGCGGGTTACCTCTTTATTACCACGGTAGCCGGCAATTCGCTGACAATCGGCGCGGGCAACACCGTATGCCTCAACGGTGGCACGGCAATCTTTTCTTGGGTCGGCACGGTTACGGTAAACGGCGGTACATTTATCCTCCCCACCGGTTCTCTTGCGACCGCAAGCTCCGGCACACTGACGCTCAACAGCGCAGTGATCGTTGCCAACAAGGGGAGCCTCTACGGTGATATTGTGCTGGATGACTACGCTGCAGATATCATGTACGGCGGCAGCTCCTACAAGGTATGGGTGAAGAATGCGGCAAGCGGTGAGAGTGCACCCGCACTTGAAAGTGGTGCAGCACTCTATGTTTCCACCGAGATTGAAGCAACCAGTGGTATCCGCTTCTCCACCTCCATTGCCGCTTCTGCGATCAAAACGCTGACCGAGGCAGGCTATACCATCAAGGGCTACGGAACGCTGATTGCCCCTGCCGATTACGTGGCAATGGCGGGCAAGTTTACCGTAGAGGCTCTTTCCAATCTCAGCTTTGAAGGCGTAAAGTATGTGAATATCCCTGCAGTAAACACCCTTAAGAACGAGGAGGATGGTACCGTAACCTTCAGCGGCACACTTGTAAACCTTAAGAGCAACACCCGTTCTTATGCGGCCGTTTCCTACATTGAGGTAACCAAGGACGGTGCAACCGAGTATATCTACAGCGCATACGATTCCAACGCAAACGCACGCACCGCAGAGCAGATCGCAGATGCCATGATTGCGGCAAACGGGGAGTATATGATGCTCTCCACCGCTGAAAAAGCGATCGTTGATGCATACGCCGGCGGCATTGTGGAATGAGAAAGGAAAAAATATGACAAAAAGCATCACATTAATCAAAAGACTGTTTTTAAAAAAGAGGCTTATTTCACTTGCCTTGGCGGTTTTAATGGTTACAACTTCGATCGCGCTTGCAGGCTGTGAGAACGGGAAAGACGGTACAAACGGCACTGACGGCGCAACCTGGCTGGCGGGTGTAGATGCGCCTACTGCCAACCAAGGCAAGAACGGAGATTTTTACCTTGACACAGATGACCGTATTCTTTATCAAAAAAGCAATGAGCTTTGGGAGATTATGCTCAATGATTTTGGGAAGCCGGGCAACGATGGCACAATGCCTGAAATTACCGTAAACGAGGATGGCTATTGGGTCATCAATGGCATTCCGACCGCAACCAAGGCGCAGGGTACTATCGGTCCTGCAGGTTCTACCCCTACCGTTTCTATCAACGATGAGGGCTATTGGCTGATCAACGGAGCGCCGACCGGCACAAAGGCAGAAGCCATTGACGGAACAAACGGTGCTGACGGTGCTACTTGGACGGTGGGCACAGCATATCCCACAGCCCCGAAAACCAATGACCTGTTCTTAAATAATACGACCTGGGAAGTGTTTCAGTATAATGGCACCACTTGGATTTCTCAAGGATGCATAAGCACAAGTAGCGCTTCCAATGAAGCTGAAGCAGTGGTTGACTTGGTCATTTTTATGGGACAATCCAACATGGCAGGACGCGGCGTTGCTTCGGAAGCACCCGTGGTGCAGGAGGGGCATGGCTTTGAATTTCGAGCTGTATCCGATCCGACAAGACTATATCCCATAGCAGAGCCCTTTGGCGTGAATGAAAACAGAGGTGCCCTTTCCGAAGGCAATAAAAAAACGGGCTCTCTTGTTTCTGCCTTTGCAGAAAGCTATTATGCTTATACCGGCGTTCCAATCGTTGGTGTATCTGCGGCACAAGGCGGAAAAGGCATCACCTTCTGGGAAACCGGTGGAGATGCATTGCATGAAACCATCTCAAGGTATACTGCTGCCAAGACCTATTTGACAGAAAACGGTTATCAGATCAGACACCAATATATGGTATGGCTACAGGGTGAAGCGGATGGCAAATCGGGCATGAGTGCCGCAACCTACACAAGCAAGCTGACCGCCTTGTTTGGCGAAATGCAAAAGCAGGGCGTAGAAAAAGCAATGGTCATCCGCATTGGCGAGCGACAAACCAACGAAGAGATCCACGATGACATCATATTAGCACAAACCGAGCTATGCAAAAAAAGTGATGACTTCATCATGATCTCCGGGAAACTGGCAGGTGTGCCGGGTTCCGAAATGAAGGATGACGCACATTACAAGCAATCCACCTACAACGAGGTTGGTGCTGATGCCGGTAAAAATATGGCTTACTTTGTGAACACCGGCATGGAGCCGTATTATTATGACGAGGAGTATCAGAACTATTATCCCTTTGGTGGGTCTGCTGACTCAAATGCGAGCGACAGCGTTACCGAGCCGATGGTAAAGCAGCTTATTTTGGACGTATCCGACAACAGCTCTCCCTATGATTTTTCGCAATTCGGAACGATAGCAGACGGCAAGCTGGCGCTAAATACCACCTCCGGAAATACCAAGTTGACACTCACAGACGCGCCGGTGTTGTCGGACGATTATGACTGGACTGTCGAAATTGTGGTTGGAAATCTGGTGGCAAAGCACGGCATGTTTGCAAACGCAGGCGTTAGCGGCGCCGGATTTATTACAGTTCCCTCTTATCTCCCGCAAAATGCCGGCTCAGGCGCACAATTCAGATTCAGAGACACAGACAATACGTTCCAGATCGATGTCGATCTGCCCGCTGATTACGACCCTACGGCAAAGCATCATTTTGCGCTGACCTACAATGCATCGACCGGCACCTTCAAGGCATATCTGGATAAGGTAGCAATGACGATCACGTACACAAAGGGTAGCGCGAGCGGCACGTTCAGCGACACGACACTTTGTAACATATTCGGCGGATATTCGAGCACACAGTATCTAAAGGGCGATTTTTATTATTTTGCCTTCCATAGCGAAGTGTTGGATACAAGCGAAATGTATTTCGACACGGCAAACAATTGATCGCAAGGTAAATTTAATCATAACCACCACTTGAAGTGATGCTTTACGTGCGCTAAAGCTACAATGCAAAAAAATCCTTCCGCGCAGCTGCGCGGAAGGATTTTTATTGTTGCGGCTTATGTGACAGACCAAATGGCGATCTCGCCGTACTGGTCGTAGTGCCAATAGTTACCGCTGTAATTCTCGATATAGGTGTTGGGATCGACCTCGCTGTAGTAGTAACGCTTGGCGTTTTTCAGCGGAGAAGGATCAGACCAAGCATCTGCGTAGAAGGAAATGTTCGACCAATCCTCGGGAGTACCGCGATAATAGACCTCACCAACAGAAGCACGGTTAAAGGACTGCTTTCCGATTTCCTTAATGCCGCTGCCAAGGATCAGCTTTTTGATGCTACAGCCTTCAAAGGTTTGAAAACCGATGTATTCTACGCTATCGCCAATAATAACGGTGTTGAAAGAGCTGTGATCAAAGATCATCGTCATATGGGTAATGGCACCTGCCACGACCAGCGTATTGATTTTGAGCGCACCGAAGGAATAATCGTGCTGATCGTAATCGTCGTTATAGACTTTGGTGATCAATTTACCGTTGACAAAGGTGGGAAGCACCAAGTTATCGGGGTAATTATCACGGTAAAGAGCACGTATAGCGTTCGTTGCAAAGCCGGTGATCGTAGTGCCACCGTCACCATAGCGGAAGGTACTGCTGCTTGTGGATGCATACATCGAAGCCAGCGAATCCAGCACACTGACCTCGCAGCCGACGATTAAGGGGGCTACATTGGTCTGCCAGTCACCACCGGCAGCACCGAGTGCCTTGTAAGCATCAACAACAGCGGAAGGGACAAAAACAGTCATTGCGCTGTTACGGTTTTCCGCAAACAAGCCATCTGCCACCACAAGCTCGGTGCAATTTGCAAAGGTGAAGACCACATGCTTCAGCACACCAAGATCGGAATCCGCGCCAAACGCATTCTCGCCGATGGAGGTCACGCCGGAGGAAAGCACCACGGTTTCGATGGTATTATCATTATAGAAGGCATTTGCGGCAATGGGCATATTGACATACACGGTGGTCTCAATGCAGGTTCCCTTACCCACGACCAAGCCGTTTTCAATGGCAAGACCGTAGCTTTGGTTCTTTACATATGCCTGACGGTCGCATACGGTGCAGAGGTAATCGGTGGTGTAATCAAAGGTGTGCGCGGTATGCTTGCTCTGATAGCCGCAGCCGCTTTCCACACAGGTAAACCAGTGTGCGGTAGCATCGTGAGAGTAATCCTTGGCGTAATGCACGCGCACAGTGGTGGTACCGCTCCAATCATCTGCCCAGGTCTCGGGAATACCGACGGTGTCGGTAGTGATCACAAGATTCAGCTCCTCGTCGGTGCAGCCCTCAAAGGCGCCCGAGCCGATCACGGCATCCTGCGAAATATAGATATCGCCCTGCAGCTCAACGCAGCCGGCGAAGGCATTTTCGCCCACATTGGAGAGCGTGCCGAGGCCCGCAATGCTCTCCAGCGAGGTGCAGCCCTCAAAGGCGCCTGCAGGCACCTCATCGGTGGTGGAGGAGAACTTGACCTCGGTGAGGGACTCACAATCCTTGAACACATTATCACCAAGCACTGCACCCTGCGGAATGGTTACGCTTTCAAGCGAGGTGCAGCCCTCAAAGGCGCTATCCCCGATCTCGGTCACGCTTTCGGGAATGATCACAGTCTCCAGCTTATCAAGCCCCGCAAATGCCAGCTCACCGATCACAGTAACCGACATCGGCACGGTGATCACGGTAACATTGGGGCTACCCAGCAGCATCCATTGATTGATCACGGTGGTGCCTGCGGGGATCTGCACCTCGGTCAGGTTGGGGCAACCGGAAAGCGCATCATCGGCAATCACCTTGGTATCGGAATGCGTTTTGATCTCAGTCACGGAGGGATCCAGCTTGATGAGTGCCACGTAAGGATTGGTATCGTTGCCGATATAGTAGCCGTTTTCGTAACGGTTAAACTGCAAATTGGTGCAACCGTCAAAGGCGCCAACGCCAACAGCCGTCAGGGTATCGGGCACGATCACCTCTTTGATATTGGTGCGGTCTGCAAAGGCATAGGAGGCAATGGTGGTCACCGTTGCGGGCACCTCAATGCGACCGTACGCATCGGGATACCAAACAAGGCGTGAGCCATCTGCGCTGTAAAGTGCATTATTTTCTGTCTTAAAGTAGGTGTTCCCTGCGGAGGGCGTGATGCTTTGCAATCTACCCGCGCCAAGGAATGCGCCACCCTCGATATGATAGAGAGTATCGGGCAGCTCGATCTTGGTGATGCGCATCAGATCGCGGAAGGCATTGCCCGCAATACCGACAACGGGGCTGCCGTCAACATATGAGGGAATGCGCACAATAGAATCGGTATGCGTACCAATGCCAACGACCACAAGACCGGAGCCATCCTTTAAGGGGGCGTAATCCAAAACCATGCGGAAGCCGGCGCTTTCATCGTAATCAATGCCGTAGGAATCATCCTCATAGGAAAGCTGTGTAGCATTCAGCAGGATGCCGAAGTGAATGGTAGGAAGCTCGGGAATGCTGCGGGGGTTTGCCTCGTTTCCAACGCTTGTGGACATGTAGATCATAATGGCAACCCTTTTGCTTTCGCCCGGCAACAGAGAGCCGTTCAGGTCACCCTCGCCAAAGGTCTTGCCGAGTGCCTCTGCCGCAGCCACGGCGGAATTGCGGTCATGGTAGGGTGCGGTCACATCGTCCACATAGGCAAACACAAGGTAATCGGAGAAGCGATAGGTACGACCGTACTGGTTCGTGCCCTCGACCTCCTTATTGATCAATGTGGAGAGATTGTACTGCAATGCGAGCGTGCCCGCATTGGAGATTTCGAGATATGCGATCTCCAGATGACCCGGCTCCCACAAGGAGGTATCGTTGAAAACAGCGGTCTCCTTCGTCACCTCATCCCACGCGCCGAAATCCTTAGACCATTTCAGCACGACATCCAGATCACCGGATTCAATAATATTAACACCTGTTGAAATGCTTTCGGAAAACAACGCGAATGTGGTGCCCATCAGCATTGCACAGCACAGCAAAACGGAAACAAATGTTGCCAGCAGCTGGTGCTTTAATTTTACTTTTTTCATATGTACCCCCTACCGCGCACACGTGTGTGACGCGCGCGCTTAAATGGTGATTCTTACTTTATTTTCTTTATTTTTGGGTTTTATCGGAAAGCCCCTCACATTCCAAGCATGGTTGCGCTTTGTATGCGTGGAGGCTATTTCAATACAAGGCTAAACGGGCAAGAAATTTTTGCCGATAGGTTCGTTTTGTAGTATGTACTCCTTCAAGCCCGCCTTGGCAGAGCCAAGGCGGGCTTTTTGCGGGAACCGCAAAAAGCGGCGCGATTTTTAATTTAAAATTATTTTACCACATTTAATTTATATTGTCACAAACTTATACAAGATAATTGTATCTCTATTCACTTGCTTTGTCAATAGATTTTTGAAAAATTTGGCTTGATATACTAAAAAAAGCCTCAAGAATGGCATTTTGCAAAAATACACTGTGGAACAGCAGCACAAAAAAGCCCCCACGGACGGTGGGGCATCTAAATGAGAGGTTGGCGACGCAGAGAATCGAACTCCATCCACACGCCAAGGCGTGTGGCATTAAAGATTCGCCATAGTAATAGCAAATTCCATAGCTAAGGCTGAATCTTTCATCGCAGTTTGCTGTCCCCGCAGGAGCACCACCAAAAAGACCACCCCGAAATGGGGTGGTCTTTTTGGTGGTGCTCCTGCGGAGAATCGAACTCCGGACACCTTGATTAAAAGTCAAGTGCTCTACCGGCTGAGCTACAGGGGCGTTTGTTTTGCACCCGTATATCATACCACAAGAAAGAGGGTTTGTCAACACTTTTTCATAAAGTTTCTCAACTTTTTTCTTGATTTTTTCGCCGATTTTTGATGCTTTTTGTCAGGCGGTCAAAGCTTTCGCAAACGGTCGGCAAGCAGGCGCACGTGCTCGGGCAGGGCGCCCGGCAGCATTGCCTCATCATCCTCGCTATCACGGATCGAGCTGCGCATCATGCGCACCAAAAGCTTATCAAAGCCGTGCTGCCGCGAGAGGTTCAGCTCGCCGCCGAAGTAAAGCACCTCATCGGCGCTTTCGAGCACCGCGGCGGGATACAGCATTTCGGCATAGTTTTCAAACTGGTCGGCAAAGGCACAGCAAAGAAAGAGCGTGTGCGCAACCTTGGCAAGCGCCGCGCTCTGCTCCTTTACGTAGGTGCGTGCCGCGCGGTGGAGCTTACCCATGCGGACAGGCGCCCCCAATACGATATAGTCAAAGCCGGTGGGGTCGGGCGTGGCGGTAGCGAGATCGGCAAGCGTGACCTCATGATTTGGCAGCAACGAGGCAAGCAGCGTGCACATCTCGTGCACCGTGCCCGTTTTACTTGCATAAGCGATCAAAATCTTCATACCCGAAACCTCATTTCATCATATTATTTATAGTTTACCACATTTTGGCGCAAAATGGAATAGGAAAAGCAAAATTCGCGCGTTGACAAACGCCGCTAAAAGATATATAATAATTTTATAGTTTATGATGCACCAAAGGAGTGAGAGCATGTCGGAGATCGAAGTAAAAATCAAAGAATTGCGCGCACGTGTTGCCTATCATGCGGCACGTTATTATGTGGAGGACGCACCCGAAATTTCTGACTTTGAATACGACCGCATGTACGCGGAGCTGCTGGCGCTGGAGGAGGCACATCCCGAATATTTTGACCCTGCCTCCCCCACCCAGCGTGTAGGCGGTGCGGCGCTTGACAAATTTGAAAAGGTGACGCACTCAGCGCCCATGAATTCCCTCTCCGATGTGTTTTCCTTTGAGGAGCTGGGCGACTTTCTTACACGCATGTCGGCGGCACTCCCCCACCCCGTTTACTCGGTAGAGCCGAAGATCGACGGGCTTTCTGTCTCACTCCGCTACGAGAACGGCGTACTGGTAACGGGTGCCACCCGCGGCGACGGCGTGGTGGGCGAGGACGTGACGCAAAACATCAAGACCATCTTTTCGGTACCGCTGACCCTCACCGAGCCGCTTTCGCTCACTGTGCGCGGCGAGGTCTACATGCCCCGCGCCACCTTTGAAAAAATCAACGAGAAGCGCGAGCGCGAGGGGCTTGCCTTAATGGCAAATCCGCGCAACGCGGCGGCGGGATCGCTCCGTCAGCTTGATCCGCGCATTGCCGCCGAGCGCAAGCTGGATATTTTTGTGTTTAATTTTCAGGAGGGTGCCCTCTATGCCGACGGACATACGCCCGCCTCACACACCGAAACGCTTGAGCGCCTCGCGGAGCTTGGCTTTACCGTGCTTGAAAACCGCATCAAGGCGACCTCGGCAGCTGAGGTTTTTACGCACATTGAAGCGCTCGGTGCCGCGCGCGACGGGCTTGCCTATGACATTGACGGTGTGGTGATCAAGATCGACGCGCTTGCCGACCGCCAAACGCTTGGTGAGGGCACCAACACCCCCCGCTGGGCAGTGGCATACAAGTTTCCGCCCGAGCAAAAGAAAACAAAGCTGCTTGACATTGAAATTGCCGTGGGACGCACGGGCGTGCTGACCCCCACCGCCATCCTTTCCCCCGTGCGCTTGGCGGGCACCACCGTTTCGCGCGCCACGCTGCACAACGCCGATTTTATTGCCGAGCGCGGCATTAAGCTTGGCGACACGGTAACGGTACAAAAGGCAGGCGACATCATCCCCGAGGTGGTGGTGGCACACCCCGAGCTGCGCGAGGGTACTGAGCATGACTTTGCCATGCCCACGCACTGCCCCTCCTGCGGCGAGCCCGTAACGAGAGACAATGACGACGGCGCTGCGATCCGCTGCACCAACAGCGCCTGCCCCGCACAGCTTTCACGCGGTATTGAGCATTTTGCCTCAAAGAATGCGATGGATATTGAGGGACTTGGTCCGCAGGTGGTGGAGCTGCTTCTCAAAAACGACCTCATACACGATGCTGCCGACCTTTACCGCCTGACAGCGGCGGACATTGCCCCCCTTGACCGCATGGGCGAAAAATCGGCAAATAACCTGATTGCCGCCATCGAGCACTCTAAGGGGGCCGGACTGGAGCGCCTTGTGTTTGCGCTCGGTATTCGCGGCATCGGTCAGGTTGCCGCAGCGGCACTTGCCGCCAAGTACCGCACGCTCTCGGCGCTGATGCAGGCAACTGCCGAGGAGCTTGTGACCATTGAGGACTTCGGGCAGATCACTGCCGACTACGTGGTGGATTACTTCTCTCACCCCCAAAACATTGCGCTTTGCGAGCGCCTTGGTGCCGCAGGGCTTGTGACCGAGGCTGTTGCCGCCCCCACGGGAGACAAGCTGGCGGGGCTTACCTTTGTACTGACGGGTACACTGCCCGATATGACACGCGAGGAGGCGGCAGAGCTGATCCGCGCAGCGGGCGGCAAGGTTGCAGGCTCGGTATCAAAGAAGACCTCCTATGTGGTGGCGGGTGAGGCGGCGGGCTCTAAGCTGACCAAGGCAGAGGCGCTGGGCGTGAGCGTGATCGACAAGGAAGAGCTGCTGCGCATGCTAGACCTATAATTCTTTTATATACTTTTATATAGATATTCTATAGTTTTTTTGCAAAATGATATCTGTTTTGTCAAAAATGCCTGCCACAGGTTGCAAATTTTCACCATTTGTTCACATATCTATGTTATGATGAGATAGTCATATCATTAACATTATTTTAATAGCAGCCTTCACTGCGGAAAGTATACATGAATAAGATCAGTTTGCTTTTAAAGGGCATTATCATCGGCTTTGCAAGCCTTGGTGTGCCCGGCCTCAGCGCCAGCACCATTGCGATCGTGTTATTTGTTTATTATGACATGATCCATGCCATTAGTCATATCTTCAGTCAACCGAAAAAAAGTCTGACATTTCTCGCCTTTTTGCTGACAGGCTACGCCATTGGCTGTGTTGGCGGCGCATGGGCGGTCAACACGCTTTACACAAACTTCCCCATTCCCGTGATCGCGGCTGTGCTGGGCTTTCTCATTGGCAGTGTGCCGCGTATGGCGGCAGACAGCCGCGAGGATTTCAAGCACTGGCCCAACTGGGTGGTCATGATTTTGGTTGCAGCCGTCTTTCTTGTCTATGCCATGGTCATTACCAACGGTGAGGCGGTCTCCTTCGATACCATCCGTTTCCCGCTGGACTATATCCTCATCATGCTGGTGGGTGTGGTGACCTCCACCACGCTGGTGATCCCGGGTGTGGATTTTGCCGTCACGCTGATGGCACTGGGCTACTACTATGCGTTTATTGATCTGGTGGGCAACTTTGCCGCCATGAACCTCGCACGCATCTTACTGCTGGTAGCGTATCTGGTGGGTTACGGCATCGGCTCCTTTGCTCTTTCCAAGGGACTGCGTTACCTCATCAGCCGCTTCCCCCGTCAGCTGCACTGCGTCAATCTTGCCATGGTTGCCGTTGCGCCTGTGATCGTGATCAAAAAGTGTCTCATTGACAACCCCAACGAAAAAACCATGCTCCACAATATTACCTGGCAGGCATGGGTGTGGGCGTTTATTATGTTTGCAGCAGGCTATTTTGCCTTTACGTGGATACCGATGCTCCTCCGTTATCTCGGTTTCCTGCCAAAGCAGACCGAAAAAGTGATTGCCGCAACGGAAAATGCTGCACGTGCCGATATTCCGCAGGAGCAGGCGCTTGATACAAAAGCCGATGAGAATGCCGCCCCCGTGGCAACCATTCCCCCTCAGCCCTCCCCCACGGACGATCCGTTTGCGGATAAATAACAAATACTCTGTCGCATTGAATGACTTTTTTCAAAGCCAAGCGGTTGCTTCCCCCTTTCGGGAAGAAGCAACCGCTTTTTTCTTTTACATATTTATTCTATTTATTCGCCCGACCTTCTATACTGAAGCGGTGTGATGCCCTCTGAGGCACGAAAAAGTCTTATAAAGTAATTATCGTCGGGGATACCGACGGCGACGGCGATCTCCGAAACCGAAAGATCTCCGCTACGAAGCAAGCGCTTCGCCTCGCGTATACGCGCTGTGCGTACGTATTGCGAGATGCCCATGCCGAAGGCCTCGCGTGAGAGATGATATAGCTTCGTGCGGGATACGTAAAAATCGCGGCATATGCTCTCAAGCGAGAGATCGCCGCCAAGATTGGCCCGAATGTATTTCTTCAGCTGATAAACAAGGATATTCGGATTGCCGCGGATGATCTCGTTGGTGTAAAGATAACTGGCACACATGGTCATCATGTTGACCGCGGAGCCGATAAAGGTATCGTTCGCTCCGATCATTTCGTCTACCATCTCATTCGTGATGCGTGTACCGTGCCTGCGGTTTGCAAGCAGGGCGGCTTTTTTCATTTCGGCAGAGTCCTGCGGACGTATCTGACCGAACATCAAATACCCTACATTCATATCGCCCGCATAAATGGGCGCAATGGCCTCGATCGCGCCAAGATGGCATTGATAGATGTACGGCTGTCTTGTTTTGTCACACATATCAAAGCCTTGCTCATCGCACCGCTTGCATGCGGCGGCAAGCGCATCACATGTTCTGATCTCGCGGCAGAAGCGACACATCTCTGCCGGATATGATGTTAAAACACGCCGATCGGAGTCAAACAGTACGATCTTAAAGCGCGTAACGTTGTAAAAATCGCGGAAAATGCGCTCTATCTCATCCATCGAAACGCTGAACATATCACACCTCTAAAAAATCAAAAATGCTATTTTTGTGTTCCTGTGCGTATATATTATAGCACCAATTTATGATATAATCAAGTAAAACAAAAAAGGAGTGCACTATGTGGTATAAAAAGCATCTCAGAAGGCATTTGTGCGACATGCATATTGATGATTGGAGCCCTGCGTTCTTATCAAAATTCAGCCCGGAAACATATGTTGAAAATCTCAAGCTCGCAAAGATCAATAGTGCTATGCTATATTTTCAGTCTCACGTGGGGCTATGCTATTGGCCAACGACCTCGGGCAAGATGCACACGGGCTTTCTCGGCAAGGAGGATGCCCTGCGCAAAACGGTTGCGCTCTGTCACGAAAACGGCATTGCGGTGACCGCTTATTACAGCCTTATTTTCGATACCTACCAAAGCGATCTTCACCCCGATTGGCGCATCGTTGATCCCGAGGGTAATGCAAAGCGGGATGCTACCAAGCTTGAATGTGCGGGGGGCACGGGCTCGCGCTACGGTCACGTTTGCCCAAACAACCCCGATTACCGCCGCTATACCGAAACGCAGATCAAGGAGATCTCGGAATATTTTCCGAAATTTGAAGCTATGTTCTTTGATATGCTCTTCTGGCCGAGCCGTTGCTATTGCAAGCATTGCCGCGCACGCTATCTTGCAGAGGTCGGTGCCGAAATCCCCACCGTACAGGACGACCGCGATCCCGCATGGCGCACATTTATGAAAAAGCGCCGCGAGTGGATGGGCGAATATGCGCAGTGGGCGACTGCTACCGCAAAGAAATATATGCCGCACCTCACCGTTTACCACAATGCGGCGCAAACAGTTTCCCGTCGCGAGACCTGCTGCGCGGAGGAGGTGATAGCCGCTTGCGATTACATTGCGGGAGATCTTTACGACAACAACGTTTTTGCACGTCTTTTCCTCAAGAGCGCCACGCCCAATCAGCCCTTTGAATATATGTTTTCCCGTTGCCACCCCAACCTTGCCGCACATACGCAAATCAAAGCACTTGACGTGATGCGCAGCGAGGTGATGCGCACGGTCGCGCACCACGGTGCCAGCTTTGTAATTGACGCCATAGACCCCGTTGGCACGATGGACAGACGCGTTTACGAGCGCCTTGGCAAGGTTTACACCGAGATGGAAAAATACGAGCCCTACTATTACGGCGAGCCCATAGAGGACGTTGGCGTTTACTACTCTATGAAGGGTAAGGTGGCACTGTTCGGCGATAAATGGTCGAACTATCAGGGTGCCTCCACCACCATAAACACCCTGATCGAGGCAAATATCCCCGCGGCTGTAACGGGTGGCTTTGCGGATATATCTAAGCACCGCGCGTTGATCGTTTCCGCTACCACCGCTGACGACGAATATGACACAGAAAGAATTGTGAAATACGTTGAGGAGGGCGGCAGCCTGTATTTCAGCGGTGCGGAGCACAGGGGGCTATTAAAGGCGTTTTTCGATGCTGAAGGCATAGGATATACCGAGGAGCAAATTGTATACGTGGCGCCAATGCCCGCAGCAAAGGGCGTTTTTGACTACTACTCCGCTGATTTTCCGCTTCGCTTTGAGTGGTCTGCGCCAAGGGTTGTAGGCATCCCCGCAAAAAAGGTGCTTGCCACGCTGACGCTGCCCTATACCAAGCGCCACTCGGAGGTCAAATTTGCTTCGATCCACTCCGATCCCCCCGGCATCAAGACCGATATCCCAGCGATGGCATACACCGCCTACGGCAAGGGGCGCGTGGTGTGGAGCGCCGTGCCCCTTGAATGCTATTCCTTTTACGATTACAGAAATATTCTTGTCAACATTCTTGATACGCATTTGGGACTTCACCGCACCGTTTTGTCCGATGCCCCCGCCGACGTAGAGCTCACGCTTTTTAAAACGAATGACGAGCTGCTGCTTTCAGCAGTCCTTCACAGCGAAAGCTACCGCGCACGCAAGGTGGAAAGCTTTACGGTAACCGTGGAAACGGATTTTGTACCGAAGCAGGTTGTGCTTTTACCCGATAACACACCCGTTTCTGCCGAAACAAACGGCAACCGTGTCAGCTTTACGGTAGATCGCCTTGACATGCTGGCAATGTACAGGATTAAATAGTAAAAACTCCATGCACACACTTTTCTTGCCTCTCCCGCCGGGGAAGGCAAGAAAAAATCGCAGAATTCAAAAATGAATTCTGCGATTTTTGTGTGTAAGCTTTTGCTTAAAGCTCGATGTCAGCGAGGATGCCGAGGTCGATCTGCTCCTTAATGAGAAAGAGCTCGCGCTCGGCGCGCTGGCGACCTATTTCGGTCTTATACCACTCGCCCTTGATCTCAACGCCGTTCTTGGCAGGATAGGGCGCCACCTCCATGGTAGAGGGCAGGAAGATACGCGCAAAGGCGATGCCGCGGCGCATGTGCGACTGCGAGGTGATGATGTATGCCTTGTGAAGCCCCGGCAGGCGGATCTTGCGGTTCATTTGCAGGGTGGCATAGATCATGTTTTCCTTGGTGGTGCGTGCCTCGTTTTCCATCACGATCGCTTCCTCGGGCACGCCCATCTCCATCAGCTGCTTTTTCATGTACTCTGCCTCGGTCAGTTGACCGCCCTCATAGTCCCATGCAACGCCACCCGAGGGGATCACGTATTGCACGCGCCCCGCGTGGTAAAGCTCTGCTGCGGCACGGCAGCGCTCACCAAGAAAGGCAAAGCGACCGCCAAGCAAAATAGCAAATTCACCCTTGCCGCCGTCATCCTCCATGTCACAGAAAATAATTTTCTCCTTTGCGGCATTGTCAAGCGCCGCGATCTCTTCCACTGTCAACTCCGAAACCTTCATAACTTCTCCTTTTCTTTTAACAAATAATACGAAACGCCTTCCTTTGGCTCGTCGCACTTCGTTTGCCTTCCCCAGCGGGGTCTCTTTTCGCTAATGCGAAAAGCCAAACCACCTTCCCCTTGGGTCGTCGCACTTCGTTTGCCTTCCCCAGCGGGGTTCCTTTTCGCTAACGCGAAAAGCCAAACCACCTTCCCCTTGGGTCGCCGCACTACG
>CAZOWH010000003.1:0-26084 GCA_964583425.1 uncultured Lachnospiraceae bacterium | reverse complement strand
GAACGCGCTCCGCGAGGCAGATGCTATCCTGCGCGAGGAGTTTGACAACGCAGGTCTTGCCGAAAAGGTTTGGCAGAATTTCATTGCCGTTACCGATAACAAGAGCGTTGGCGTGAAGAACTGCGGCCGCTACGAGGGCTGGCCCGCGATCATCCGCGCCGTCAATACCACCGACGCCATGACTGCCACTATTGAGGAGATCCCCTACCCGCTCCTCCACCACATCACCGACCGCATCACCCACGAGGTAGAGGGCATCAACCGCGTTGTGATGGACCTCACGCCGAAGCCTATTGGGACGATTGAGTGGGAATGATTTACAATGGCATGAAGTGAGCAATGCATAAGCACGATTTTAAATTACGCAAATAAATTTAGCTTCAGCACCGACAGATTAACGGAATTTCTGTCGGTGCTGAAGCTATTGTTATTTCAAATAAGAATTTTTATCTGAAATATTTCTATTTTTAAATGAAATAAGAGTAATTTTATCAAAAGCAAAAAAATGTTTTTTTGTAACACGTATTGACAAATTTGTAATTGCATATTATAATAAAACAAATCATCTCTATCCAAAAGGGGGAGATCCGTTGAAATTCAAAACTTCTAAGAAAAATTCAATCGTTTTATACATTTTAGAAAAAATATCTAAAAACACCCCGAGTCTCTCCAATTGCGTTGCAAAAACGTATGGCATAAGTCCGACCACGGTACATGCATATTTAAATGATCTTATTGAGCAAAAAATCATAAAAAAAGTTAAGCGCGGGCAATATGAGTTAGAAACACAACAATTCGAATATAGTTTCAAAAGAAGCAATGGAGATTTAGATACCGATACACATGCTTACGATGTGTGTTTAAGCAACCATATCGCTGAATTATCCGAAAATGTTCAACACATTTGGAGCTACGTCTTTAGCGAAATGGTCAACAATGTTATGGATCATTCGGAAGCGGAAAATATGCAAGTAATCGTTGCTCAAAATTATCTCAAAACCCATGTAATGATCATGGATGATGGAATAGGCATTTTTGAAAAAATCAAAAAGCACTTTTCACTCCCCAGTCTGGATGCGGCAATATGCGAATTGTTCAAAGGAAAATTAACAACTGATGAGCAAAATCACTCAGGGGAAGGAATTTTCTTTAGCTCAAGAATGATGGATTCTTTTTTGATTTCTTCGAGTGAAAAAATATTTACCACCTTTAAATACAACAATGATAATATTATTGATATGGACGAGTCTATATCCGGAACTTGTGTGTTTATGTCCCTTTCTAATTTTAGCCACAAAACTGCGCAGGAAGTTTTCGATTTGTATTCAAACGTGGATGGTGGATTCACAAGAACGCGTATTCCTTTGAAAAACATTTTTGAGGCTGCACCCGTGTCACGCTCGCAAGCGAAAAGAGTTTGCAATCGATTAGACAAATTTCAAGAAGTGATTCTTGACTTTGATGATATTAGTTGGATGGGACAAGGATTTGCCCATCAATTGTTTGTTGTTTATCAAAACAATCACCCGGAGATTACTTTCCTTCCGGTTAATATGAATGAAAGTGTAACTAATATGTACAATCACGTTTTGAAATCGATTTAACAGCCGTTCGGCTGATACCTTATTTGATACCAAAATTACGCGAGTGGGAACGCCCCTCGGTTTATACCGCAAAACAAATTAAAATTTACACCGCCCTCGTTCTGCTGAACGAGGGCGGTGTGTTTTTTGAAAAAACTTGAAAACGAAGAGGGGGCTTACAGAAAATCCTTACTGTTTAAAAATTGCAGAAACTGCGCAACGTTGCCATAGGCGGCTTCCTTTTGGTAGTAAGCAAAAACAACGGAGTCCTCCACGAAGTCAGCAACGTCGAGATAGGCAATGTTCCGTTGTCCCATACTGCCGGGGTTGTTTCGCTCAACCCCGATGCCAATCCCGGAATCCACAAGCTTTTCGTAGTATTTCATATCGTTGCTGCGAATTGCGATATTGGGCTGAAAGCCTGCCTTTTTGCAAGCATCAAGCAGGATCTTATGCACGTGACTTTGCTCACCGAGCGTAATAAACTGTTGACCTGCCAGCTGCTTCATTGTCAGCTTTTTTCTTGCCAACATACTGTCACGGGATACCACCAGCCGCAAGCGCATGTGACAAAGCTTTATCCGTTCGTGTGTAGGATACAGGTCGGAGCGCTCAT
Source organism: uncultured Lachnospiraceae bacterium (assembly GCA_964583425.1). Lineage (GTDB taxonomy): Bacteria > Bacillota > Clostridia > Oscillospirales > CAG-272 > Firm-07. Next base: position 23,885 of record CAZOWH010000003.1, on the reverse strand, counting down.
CAATGATAATATCGTAGTTTTCAAAGTCTTGCCCGGCATTGTCAAAATTGATTTGAAAACGAACGTGGGGCTTGGCGCGGTTATATTCGATAATATAGTCTGTAACCTTGCCTCTCATGGCGCGCACCAGCAGTCGGATCTCGCGGTCGTCTTCTGTGGTAGTGAGATCCTTTACGGCGCGGTCGATCTCATCAAAGGCTACTTGAAGTGCCAAAAAGAGTCGCTTTCCGTTGCGGTTTAAGGTGAGGCTGTTGCAGGAACGGTCAAAGAGTTGGCACCCCAGCTCCTTTTCAAGTCGGCGCACGCTGCCCGAAACCGAGGAGGTGGGCACGTAATGCCTTTCTGCCGTTTTGGCAAAGTTTTCGGTTTTTGCGCTTTCAAAAAAGTATTGCAGCTGCAGTAATTCCATAAGTATCTCCTGTGTCGTTTTTTATATTTTACTAAACTTTTAAAAGTTTTGCAACCGCATTTTATAAAATTCTTTACAGTTTGATACACCTATTGTACAATTATATTAAAAGAGCCGTGAAAACGCTTAAAAAACGGAGGTAATCGTTATGAAATACGGTCGCACGTTCAATTTTTCAGCAGGCCCCGCCATGATGCCGGAGCCTGTGCTGGAGGAGATCAGGGATGAGATGCTCAACTACCGCGGCAGCGGTATGTGTGTGATGGAAATGTCTCACCGCAGTCCCGAATTTCAAGAGATATACGATGAGGCGGTAAAGGATCTGCGCGAGCTGATGAGCATCCCTGAGAACTATAAGGTTTTGTTCATTCAGGGCGGCGCTACGCTGCAGTTTTCCATGATTCCCCTAAACCTCATGAAAAATGGGAAGGCTTTGTATATTGAAACCGGTGCTTGGTCAAAGAAGGCGGCAGCCGAGGCAAAGAAGATCGGCGACGTTACCGTCATCTCCGCCAAGGATAAGAACTACACCTACATTCCCGATTGCTCCGATCTCGATATCCCCGATGATACAGACTATGTTTACATCTGCGAAAACGAAACGATCCACGGCAGCACCTGGCAAAGGCTTCCCAACACCAAGGGAAAGATCTTGGTTTCGGATCAGTCCTCCATGTTCCTTTCGGGGCCCCGCAACGTATCCGACTACGGCCTTATTTATGCAGGGGTGCAGAAGAACGTCGGTCCTGCCGGTATGGCGGTGGTGATCATCCGTGAGGATCTGATCCGTGACGATCTCGGCGAGCTGCCTGTTTATATGCAGTATAAGACTCACGCGGATGCCGATTCTATGTATAACACGCCGAACTGCTGGGCGATCTACTGCTGCGGCAAGGTGTTTAAGTACCTCAAGAGCATCGGCGGTCTTGCCGCCGTTCATCGGTTGAACCAAGAAAAAGCAAAGGTTTTGTACGACTTTCTCGATCAGTCCGAAATGTTCCGTGGCACTGTGGAAAAAGAGATCAGAAGCTTGATGAACGTGCCCTTCGTTACCGCTTCTCCCGAATTGGACAAAGAGGTGGTCACGGCAGCTAAGGCAGCGGGCTACGACAACCTGAAGGGTCACAAGTCCGTCGGGGGTTTGCGTGCCTCGATCTATAACGCTATGCCCCGGGAGGGTGTTGAGGCACTGGTGGCGTTTTTAAAGGAATTTGAAGCGAATCATAAATAAAAGGAGAGAACGGTATGCGAATTTTGGTTACAGACGGTATGAGCAGCTCTGCCATTGATCAGTTGAGAAATCAAGGTCACGAGGTGGTGGAGCAGTTTTATGAGCCCGATGCTTTGGGTGCGGCACTGCGGGATTTTGACTGCGTGGTCGTTCGTTCCAAAACAAAGGTGCGTGCAAGTCATATCGACGAGGCGGTGAAGGGTAAGCTGAGGCTGATCATTCGCGGCGGTGTCGGTGTTGATAATATTGACGTTGCCCATGCCGAGAGCCGCGGCGTTTCGGTTCGCAACACACCTTGCGCAAGCTCGGCATCGGTTGCGGAGCTTGCTTTGGGGCACATGCTTTCTCTTGCTCGCTATATCGGGATTTCCAATGCCACCATGCGAGGGGGTCAGTGGAACAAGAAGCAGTATGAGGGCTGCGAGATCGGCGGCAAGACCTTGGGTCTTATCGGTATGGGACGCATCGCACAGGAGCTTGCTTGGCGGGCAGAGGCACTCGGGATGCGCGTGGTATACACCTGCCGTAGCGGCGAGAAGAAGGAGCTGCCGCAGTACGAATATCTTTCCTTGGATGAGCTGCTAAAGACCTCTGACTATGTGTCTTTACATATACCCATGCCTGCGGATAAAAAGCCTGTGCTTGGAAGCAGGGAGCTTTCTATGATGAAGCCCACCGCCTATCTTATTAACACCGCCCGCGGTGGAGTTGTTGCCGAGGATGCGCTGCTGGATGCACTCAACGAGGGTAAGCTGGCAGGTGCTGCACTGGATGTGTTTGAGGAGGAGCCCACAGCAAACGTGGCGCTTTACAGCCATCTTAAGGTTTCTATAACGCCTCACATCGGCGGTCAAACCGCCGAAGCCCAAAATCGCATCGGCGATGAGATCGTTTCGATCATTACCGAGTTTTGACCTTCTAAAAAAGTCGGTCTTATTTTTAGCATGCCTGCACGCTTTTTGCATGCTCCCTTGCGCCGCACGTTGTTTTATAGTATAATGGTTTAAGATACGCCACAAGGAGAAGACATGAAGCACTACATGAAATTGCAGGCGGCACCGTTTGCACAGATTGCCGCAGGGGTAAAGAACGTGGAGCTGCGGCTCTATGACGAAAAGCGCAAAAAAATTGCTGTGGGAGATGAAATTGAATTTCCCAACGCACAAACCGGTGCGCGCCTTTGCTGTACCGTGGTGGCACTCCATAAATTTCCCACCTTTGCTGCGCTTTACGAGGTACTTTCTCCGCTGAAATGCGGTATTGCCTCACCCACCGACATGGAGCAATATTACACCAAAGAGGAGCAAAGCCTTTTTGGCGTGGTGGGCATTGAGATCGCGCTTATCAGTGAATCATGAAACGAGAGGGGCAGAGAACGCAGTGCGTTTTCTGCCTTTTTGCATGATAGAATGCACATATCGCCCCCAAAAACAACCCATAGTTGTTTTTTTACCCAAAAAATTATCCGACTTGCATATTGACTTGATTGAATTTTTGCGGCATAATTAGTTACAAGGGAGGCATGGAGAGGGAACATGAGTAAAGCACTGATTTTAGGGAAAAACATCGCAAAATACCGCAAGAGCCTGCACCTGACACAGGCAGAGCTTGCCGAAAAGATTTTTGTTACGCCGCAAAATATATCAAAGTGGGAAAATGGATATTCGCTGCCCGACGTGCCGAATCTTTGTCTGTTGGCGGACGTGCTTGACATATCAATAGACAAATTGATCGGCAGAGTATCCGATCACGTGTGCGGCCATTTAATGATAGGCATTGACGGCGGCGGCTTTAAAACGGAGTTTTGCCTGTTCGACGAGAACGGCACGGTATTTCGACGCAAAAGACTCGGTGGAACAAACCCCAATATCTACGATATCAATACCATTTTTAACACGCTCAAAACAGGCATCGATCTCCTGCTTGATGATTATCCCGACGTGATGGCGATCTTTGCGGGGGTAGCCGGCTGCTCGTATTCTCCCGATGCCGAGAAAATATTGAAATTTCTAAAGGATCAGTATCCGAAAATGCAGCTTGCGCTGAAGGGGAATGCGGTAAATGCCATATACAGCACACAGTATTATAACAGCTGTGTGGTCGCAAACGCCGGTACGGGCTCTATCATCTTTGCCAAAAACAACGATACGATGATTCGTATCGGCGGGTGGGGATACTCGCTTGATAAGGGTTACAACGGCTTTTACCTCGGAACGGAGGTTTTGCGCGCGGTGATGGCTGACGAGGATGGGATCGGAGAGGCTACGCTGCTGACGGAAAAACTACAAAAAAGGCTGGGCTCCCGCGCCGTTGATCAGATCGGTATGCTCTACAGTCAAAGCATTGATGAGATCGCTTCCTATACCAAGATCCTTTTCGAGGCATTTGACGAGGGGGACGGTGTTGCATACGGCATTATCAAGGACAATATCGCCCTGTTCAATAAAATGCTGTACGACGTGATTGAAAAATATCCCGACTGCGACAAGAAGATCGTCATTACGGGAGGATTGACCAAACGCAAGGATATTCTGCTGAAATTTCTCGCGAGGCGCGACGGCGTAGAGCTGATCTTCCCCGAGCTTCCGCCAATATACGGCGCGTGTCATTACTGTGTTCGACAGTTCGGCGAGCCGCACGTGAATTTTTACGAAAACTTTAAAAAGAGCTATGAGGAAATGAGCGGCAATATAAAAATGCTCAATATCAAAAGCAAAGGAGAAAAATAATGAAAAGCTGTGTTAAGGTTGAAAACGGAAATCCGACACTTTTTGTTGACGGCAAGCCCGTGCCCGCCATTGCGTACACCACCTATTTCCAAGAGCGAAACCGCTATGAGGATTTTATCAACGCGGGCTATCGCATGTTTTTTGTCAACGTATCCTTTACCCTAAAGCCCTTTAACAGCGCACGCACGGGCTTCAGCTCCTTTAATATCGGCGCGTTTGAAAACCCCGATGCGCCCGATTACCGCGAGCTTGACGATTACGTAAAGGAGATCCTTGACAAATGCCCCGATGCCATGATCGTGCCGCGCATTTACGTCGGTATGCCCACGTGGTGGGCGGAATCGCACCCCGAGGAAACGGTGCTGACACCCAAGGGCGGCTACAAGGAGATGCTGTTTTCCGAGGCATATCGCCGCGACGGTGCCGCGCTTTTGGCGCGCATGGTGCAGCATATCCGCGGCGCGTGGTATGCCCCCTCGGTGATGGGCTGGCAGATCTGCGGCGGTCAAACGCAGGAGTGGTTCCACCCCGACCATTTCGGGAGCCTTTGCCCCGCGGGTGAAAAATATTACCGCGCCTGGGCAAAGGAGAAATACGGCATTGAAAACGCCGTGCTCCCCACCCCCGAGGAGCTGCGCGGTGACGGGGCTGCTGTGTGCGAGGATGAAAACGTAAAGCATTATTTTGAATTTTGCAACGATGGCGTGGCAAGAACCATGAACCACTTTGCAAAAAGGCTGAAGGAGGAAACAAATTACGAGCAGGTGGTTGGCACCTTCTACGGCTACTGCATGGACTTTACCTGCCCCCTCAGCGGCTCGCAGGGGCTGCGTTTTCTGCTCGACTCGCCCTATTTTGATTATTTCTGCGCACCGAGCTCCTATGCCAAAACAAGACAGCTTGGCATTGACTGGAAGGACCAGTTTCCCGTGGATGCGATCAAGCACCACGGCAAGCTCCCCTTTGTGGAGTGCGATATCAGAACCTACCTTACCACAAGCATTCAAGCGGCACGCCCCGGCAGATATCCCGATGATATTTACCAGCCAAAATCTGTCAAGGGTACGGCAACCCTTTGGGAGGGGCCGCCCACGCCCGAGCTTTCAAGAGAGGCGCTGCGCAAGAGCTTTTGCCATCAGATCACAAGAGCCTCCGCTATTTGGTGGTTTGATATGTGGGGCGGCTGGTATGACGACCCGCTGCTGATGGCAGACCTGACGTATATGAAGGATATTTATCTGAAAAACTGTCCCTTTCCGCCCTCTGTGATCGGCTCTGAGGTGGTGTTCTTTGCCGACGAGCGCGCTTACGAGAATTTCCATGCCGGCGTGCCCGCGGCGCGCTCCTTTGTCCACACGCATATTGCAATGGGTGCCGTTGGCGCGCCCTACGACGTGCAAATGGTTGAGGATGCTGCCGAGGTTTTACCGAAATACAAGGCGGCGATCTTTGCTTCTCCCATGCCCTCCGAGGCGGGGCAGCGCGCCATCGAGCTTTGCAAGAAGCAGAATATCCCTTGCCTTGTTGCCGATATGGGGCACCCGATCTTTAAAACCGCAGAGCTGCGCGCCTTTCTCATCGGTGCGGGCGTTCACGTGTATATTGACAATGGCGACGTGATCTATGCGGGCAACGGCTTTGTGGGCATCCACGCGGCAAGCGAGGGAGAAAAGATCGTTCGGTTGCCGCAGCGCTGCCGCGTGACCCCCGTATTTGGCAGCAAATTTGCCGCCGAGGCAACCGACAGCATCCCGCTGCAGCTCACGCAGTACGAAACGGCACTGTTTGCACTAACCCCCGTGGCCGACTGAAGGAGAGAAAGCATGGAGATCGTTCGTTTAAAAAAGGAAAATTATGATGAGCTGATAGCACTCTTGAACGAGGTGTTTACGCTTCATAATAAGAAAGAGGCGGATTTTGAAAAGAATCTGCCCAACATGTGCGTGCGCGACGACGAGCACATGGGCAAGCACCTTGGTATTTTTGAGGATGGCAAGCTGGTTTCCGCCATCGGCATTTATCCGCTGCCGCTGAACGTGGCAGGGGAGCAGTGCCTTTTTTCCACCGTTGGCAACGTGGCAACGCTGCCTGCCTACGAGGGCAGGGGATACATGAACGCCCTGCTTGTGCGCGCCATGGAGGAGCTTGAGCGCATCGGCGCGGATGCCTCGCGCCTTGGCGGCTTGCGCCACAGATACAACCGCTTTGGCTACGAGACCTGCAGCACCCGCTACACCTTCACGTTTAGCAGCCGCAACCGCAAAAACAGATTTGAGGAGGGCATCGGCGACGATGTGACCTTTGAAAAAATCGAGCGCGAGGATCTTGCGGCGCTGCAGACCGCATGGCAGCTGCACGCCGCCTGCGCACAGCACGTGGAGCGCAGCGTCGAAAACGGCTGCGACGAGATGTATCGCGCCATGACCGCGTGGCAAAATATCCCGTATGCTGCGCTGAAAAACGGAAAAATGATCGGTTATCTTTGCGCAAATGCGCGCGGCGACACGCTTGCCGAGGCGCATGCCGAAAGCACCGCCGTCTTTACCGAAATGATTTGCGCTTGGCAAAGGGAGTACGGTGCCACGATCTATTTTCATCTCTTTCCCTGCGAGATAGAGCTTGTGCGTTTGTTTGCCGCACGCGCCGAGGCGTTTGTGGTAAAATCGCCCTGCCTTTTCAAGATCGTAAATTGGGAAAAGGTGATTGCGGCATTTATGAAGCTGAAGGCAACCTACACCAAGCTCGCCGAGGGAGAATTGACGCTTGAGATCAAGGATTACGGCGTGCTGCGCCTGTTTGTGCGCGGAGACGAGATCGGCTGCGAAAAAGCAGAAGGCACGCCGGAGGTCGTGCTTGACCGCCTGCAGGCGGCAAGATACCTCTTTGGCCCGCTTCCCCCCGAGTTTATCGCAGATGCCCCTACCGTGGCACGCGACTGGCTGCCTTTGCCGCTTTCCTGGAATCAGCAGGACAGAGTATGAAAGCAAAAGAACAGAGAACGCAAAGTGTTCTCTGTTCTTTTTAATGTATTGTGGATTGTGGGAGCATATATGGAATGCTCCCCTACCGAGATCATGCGTACACGGCACGCGATGTTTGCACAAACAAGCCTTCCCCGGCGGGGGCGTACAAAATACGCATTTTCGTTATTGCAAATAATCAAGGTAGCGGTAGACCTCATCCACCCTGCCGCGGAGCTTGGCAAAGCCCACGGTTTTGGTAACGTCTCCGTTATAATAAAATTTTTTTGAATACTGCTTTGCCGCCGCGGTATATGCCGCAACCTTTTCGTTTTTGACCGTGCCGTGCTCGGCTTGGATAAAGCACATCACGGGTGCCGCAATCAGGCGGTAGAGTTCGGGCACGTTGTTCCATGCGTGGTGTGCCTGCTGTACGATGTCACAGTGCATGGTTCTTTGGGTGTATGCCTGCGTCATTTTTTCCTCGCCTACATGGCTCACGTCACCCAAAATCATCACCATCATGGGATTTTTCTTTCCAAGTGTGGCTTTGATCACCGTACAGGTGTCGTTAAAGTCCTTGACGCGCTTGCCGCCCGTTTCACTGTCTGCTGCATCCTCGTGCGTGTAAATGACCTCAAGAGTGACGCCGCCAAGGATGATGGTCTCGCCCGTGTGGAGCTTCACCTCACGGCAATCGGGGCTTTGCGCCCTCACGAGCGCAGAGAGCTCGGTCAGACCTGCCATGTTCATTTTTTCATAGATAGCCGTGGCGGGAATGTTGCCGATGATGCGCTCCACGCGGTAGTGGTCGGGGAAGCTCTTTAAAAGAAGGGCAAAGCCCTGATAATGGTCGGGGTGGTTGTGTGTGACGTACCATGCGGCAATGGTGACCTTGTCCTCCTCACCCTTACCTGCAACACGGTGCAAAAATCGGTCAAGCGCGCCAATGGCGCCGTTTTTATCCAGCTGGGTGCTCCATCCGCCGTCTATTACGATCACACGACCGTCGCCGCAGCTCATTGCCAGCAGCATGCCGCAGTTGGGGTAACCCGTGGTATTCAGCTCTCCGTCAAGGCGAGGACCGCAACGGTGATCGTGCCCACCGGGGTCCATGTTAAGACCGTACATAAAAAATTCACATCTGCCGCTCTCTCTTGGGTCCGAAAGCGCTTTTGCTGTGTGTGGGGTGTGATCCTCGGTCACCGTGAGGCGCTTTTCGTTTGCAAACAGGGAGACCAGCACGCGCATGCCCGCTTTTTCAAATTGTACAAAGCGGTTGTCCTCCATTGCATTTTCGTCGATCAGCGTGTAGCCCTCGCTTTTCAGCAGGACGATATATGCCTCAAAATCCGATACCGTAGCGCCGCTGATGATCTGCATATCGGTGCTTGATTTTTGCGCGGTGCCAAGCTCAAGAATGAGCGGTCCGCAGGGATAGGCGGCATCGGCAAGGCGACCGCCGAATGTGTATGCGGGCGTGTGTGCCAAATGCCAAGTACCTTGTGCTTGCGCGGTCATAATAAAGCTCCTTTGCGTGTAAACGGCTTTTGAATTTATTTCAAATTTGCATCAATGTAAGTGGGGCAGTGGTCGGAAATGGCAAGTGCGGTCTCGTCATGAGGGATGTTATGCACCAAAACCTCTACGGTGTCGTCTGTCACGAAGATAAAGTCGATGGGATTGCCCGCGGGGCAGGGGCGCCCCGGCGCACCGTGGTAAGAGTTGATGCCGACGGTTGCGCCGCCGGTGGCGATATCCGCGCTGTCGGGCAGGGTCTTTTTCATGGTCTTGATCGACTCATCCTTCGCCGAAGCGTTAAAGTCGCCTGTGATGAACACGGGGAGGGTGTCACCGTATTTTGCGCGAAGCTCGTCCTTTTTCTCCAGCATTTGCAGCACGTTATCGGTGCGCCATTGCTCGCCCTCGACAGGGTCTGTTGCTTCCAGCTTGTGGAAGGGGAGAATGATCGCGCTGTGCGTGTTGATCAGCGCCAGCTTCTTTCCTGTTTTCCGATCGGCAAAAACAGCCCACGCCATCGATTTTGTGTCGGTTGCACGCAGGCGATACAGCGCACTGCCGCCCTCCAGCAGCTCCAAGCGATCGGCACGGTAGAGAATGGGTGTGAAGCAATGCTTGCCGTCTTGGTGGGAAGCTGCAACGGGGGTATAAAGGTCGGACAGCAGATCAAACAGTGCCGTTCCAACGTTGTTGACCTCCTGCATGCCGATCAGGTCGGCATCGCTGCTGCGGTAGCAGTCGGCAATCAGGGGGAGGCGGTCGGCGAGCGTTTTGTCAAAGAGAATATTGCTGGACATAACGCGTATATCCGAGCCTTGCGTGCGATGCGTCATATGAGACATAGCTTGATTCCTTTCCGATATAGGCAGTGCCTTTTTTATCACGGGCGGAAAAATTCGCTGTTCCCCGCGCGTTCATGATAACACAATGCGCGCGGCATTGTCAATCCCGTTTGGAATTTTTTATAATTATAAATGATCTTAACTGTCTTGCAATCAATGCTTGAAAGTGCTATAATGAGAGCGTGACAGCAATCAATAAGGAGACAGATGATGGATTTAAAAATAGATACCGCATTTATTACGCATACCATGCAACGGCTGATCGCCATACCGAGCCCCGTGGGCTATTACACAGAAATGAAGCCCGTGATCGAGCGGTATGCAGCCGATTTTGGGTACACCGCGACCTACGATAACAGAGATACCGCCTACATCACAATTGCGGGTGAGGATCCCTCCAAAACCGTGTGCATCGGCGCGCATGCCGATACCATTGGGCTGATGGTGCGCGGGGTGAACGGCAACGGTACTCTGCGTGTGCGTGCGCTCGGTGGCGTGAATTTTGTAAGCGCAGAGGGGGAGAATGTGACGGTGATCACCCGTGGGGGCAAGAAATATACCGGCATGCTGATCTGCGAGCATCATTCCGTGCATGCCTATGACGATGCCAAGACGATGCCCCGCAATGAGGATACCGTTTCGGTGCTACTTGACGAGCGCGTGAAAAGCGCTGCCGACGTGCGCGCCCTCGGCATTCGCAACGGAGACTATGTTGCCATCGATGCCCGTGTGACCATGACCGATAACGGATATATCAAGGCGCGCAACCTCGATAACAAGGCGGCAATGGCATGCTCGCTTGCGGTGCTGAAATATCTTTCGGAAAACAAGATCAAGCCGAAATTCAATACCGTGTTGGCGTTTTCCTTTTATGAGGAGATCGGCTTTGGCGGCATTTATGTACCCCCGTACATTTCGGAGTATGTTGCGGTGGATATTGCCATTCTCGGTCCCGATGCCGAGGGCGATGAGCTTGGGGTCACTATTTTCGCAAAGGATGCCGCCATGCCCTACGACTATGATCTCACAAACAGGCTGATCGACAAGGCGGAGCGCGCGGGCTGCCAATATGCGGTGGATGTTTTTTATCGCTACGGGTCGGATGCCAGCCAGGCGATCAAGGGCGGCAACAATGTGCATGTGGCGGCATTCGGTATGTCGGTATATTGCAGCCACGGTGTGGAGCGCGCACATGTGGCGGGCATTGAGAGCACCGCGCGTCTGATGCTTGCGTATTTGCTTGATATTTGAGACAATATTAAAAAACCGATTGCATTTGCAAAAAATATTTGCTATAATAAAGGTAATATCAAATCCAACAGGAGGATAATCAAATGACTAAATTTTATATTTGTGAGCACTGCGGTAATATCGTAAACGTGGTGCACGACGCAGGTGTGCCCATGATGTGCTGCGGGCGCAAAATGACGGCGCTTGAGCCCGGCACGGTAGAGGCAAGCCACGAGAAGCACATCCCCGTGATCTCGGTGGAGGGCAATGTGGTGCGCGTTGCGGTTGGCTCGGTGGAGCATCCCATGGTGCCCGAGCACAGCATTTTGTGGGTCTGCCTCGAGACCGACAAGGGCGTTCACCGCAAGCATCTTGCCCCCGGTGAGGTGCCTGCCGCTGCCTTTACATTGATGAACGAGACTCCCGTTGCCGCATATGCGTACTGCAATCTGCACGGGCTCTGGATGGCAGGGGTAGCAGTCGAGGAGGCATGCGAGGTAGAGGCAGAGCCGCCTACGACCGGTGAGAATTACACGGTATGTAAGTGCAACCGCGTAAAATATTTTGATATTATAAACGCACTGGAGGAGGAAGCGCAGTTTGACAGTGTGCTGAAGGTGTTTGAGCACATCAAGGAAAGCACGCATTGCTCTACGGGCTGCGGCGCTTGCCACGACAAGGTGATGGCGATCATCTCCGATAAAATGATGGGCTAATCGGAAAAAGCCCCCGAACGCGGTTGAAAACCGCCGTTCGGGGGCTTTTTTGTAGCTTTAATGCAAAGGGCACTATCTGCAGCGAGGGTTCATTTGCGCAGATGCTGTGGCAGGAGCGAGAGGGCAAGCAGGGCTTGTGCGGGCACATAAAAGAGCCACGCGGCATTAAACCCGGGATAGGCGAGATGATAAAGGAGCGAGCCCTCGGTCAGCGGAAGATACGCTTCAATGAGGGAAAGCCCGATCAGCACGTCACAGCATGCAAAGAGCAGGAGCCCCACGGCGAAAAGCCACGAGGCTTCAAATTGCCAAAACGCAAATACGATATACAGCAGCAGATTGGCAAAATAAAACATCGAGACAAGCGCTACGGCATCGACAGTATCGCCAAGCACCAATAAGGCTATAAGAAGGGCAAGGAGCGGCACGGCAATGCGCAACAAAGCATGCACCGTACGGCGTTTTTTGTGGCTATCGCGCCAATGTCAAGGTGCAGAAAATACGCCAGCTGCGTGACCGAGAAAAGGAGCATAGCGGCAAGCTTTTGCTCGGCGCCCTCAACGACCAAAAACCAGTCGGCGCACACGGTGGTGACCAGCGCTAATTGCGTGAGCAGATAGGCGTCGGAGCGCTCAAAAAATAACAGGAGGAACAGACAAGCAAGCAGAACTGCCGAAAAGGAGCACCACATGTTTACATTGCCTGCGGTTACCTGTATCAGCACGGTAAGCATGCCCTCGGTAAGCGCGAATATTGCCACCGCGACGGAGAGAAGCCGTTTATTCTTCAGCATATTTCTTGCGCCCTGTAAAAAATGGCAGCAATGCGCGCATGCCAAAGAACATGATGGCTGCAATCGCGGCAAACCCAAGGAGATAGATCAGCAGAAAAGCAGGGTAGGGCACTGCGGGGTAAATGCTTGAAAGGATCGGCAATGTGCAGTCAAAATAGGGGCTGATAAAGAACATGTTGAAGGTATCGTCCATGCCGCCTGCGCGCAAAAGATGATAAACGGCAACGTTGGCTGCCATTGCAACAGCGGCAAGTACACCAAATACCGAAAGCGCCCCGAAATAGTATTCGCGGGAGAGACGGCGGTGGTTGCGCACGGCGAGGAAGATACCAAGCACCACCTGCGAGCCGTGGTGCAGCATGGTTTGTATGTTAATGCCGATAAAGTTTATAAATACATCGTTCGGGTAAAGCATGACCGCCAAGCCGCCAAAGAGTGAGAAGGTGGAGAGATAGCAAAGGCAGGCGTTGCGCACCTTGCCCTCCGGGAGAAGGGCGGCAAACGGCAGCACGTAAAGCGGCGTGGAGCAGAGCTGAAAGGGAAAGGCGTACCAAGCGTAGTCCCAAATGGCTGTCACACCGTCGCAGCTAAGGGCAAATATGATTTGCTTGTAGATCTCGGTTGCTACCATCAGCAGCCAGAAGATCAGCAGGAGGCGTCGCACCTGCTTTTCCTCGGCATGGTGCAGCCTTGTGATGAAACATGCGGCAAGCGCGATCGTGAGTGCTAAGGCAAGCAGGTGGAACCACCCGTAGGCGGTAGGCGTTGTCATTTCCGCTTGCAGGGCATAGACTATATTTTCAAGTGTTGTCATTATTTTGCCTCAATTCGATATGAACAATTTAAAAGTCACGCCTATTTTACTACACTTGAGGGAAAATGTCAATGCCTTTGTGTGGTATGAGACAAAAGGGGTGCTTCAAAAGCGTAGCGCATTTGAAACACCCCTTTTGTCAAGGTGTGATAAAAGCCAAATTTTCAAGCTGCAGCTCACGTGTATGGGTGTTAGCGGCAGCAGTGTACCATGCCTCGTAATCGGCGTTGGTGACCGCCTCAAACGCGGTAAGTGACCAGTTGACCGCCTCGCCCTCACCGGCGTAATACATGATGTGATAGCCGTAGGTGGTTTTCACGGCAGTGAGGGAGACCTCGCCCACGGTGCGCGCGGGATGGTAGAGCCATGCATCAAATTCCGCTACCATATAGCCTCTTGTAACGTTATCGTAAAACACGTTGCCGTCCTCGGTATAGGTGTTACCGTAGGTCTCAAACACCTTCTTCTCCATGCCGTAGATGGTGTCGCCCGCGGCGTTGGTCGCTTGGGTAAGATCGCCGTTCTCAAGCATCAGCGCCACAAGCTCCTTTGCCATATTTTCCGCGGAAAGCGCCTCGCCCCTTGCAAGCAAGCGCTCTGCCAGCGCCTTTGTCTCGCCCGTGAGGGTATCGGCGTTGGTAAGACCCGAGAAGGTGCTATCCATAAATAGGATATGCCCTACGTGCTGCACCTTTGCTTCATCGCGGTGCGGTGGTGCAATGACGTAGCAGACGGTATAATGCACCTCTCCCGCCTTGGTGGGGGCACTTGTGTCCGAGATCTCATCAAAGGTGCCGGTGCTTCCTGCGGCGGGTGGGGCATCACCAAAGAGCCAATTTTCAAGCGCGGTGTCCTCAGAACTTTTATAGGCGAAATGAACGGCGCCATCAACTGTCGCAGCTGCCTCGGCATCGGTCATGCCATCCTCCTTGCAATATTGCAGGAGAAGCGCACAAAACGACTCCCTTTCGGTGCAGGCAGCAAGCGCCGCGGTGCGCGCGGCATATACTTGCTTTTTTGCGGTGTATGCAGCAAATGCATCGGCATCGGCAGTGGCGTCGCCTGTGGGGGTAAAGGTGGCGGAGAAGGTGTAGGAGATCACATCAACGTAAAGATCAAGGCTTTCCCTGTTGGCGGCGTAATACGCCTCCAGGCGCTCGTTTGTTACGGCATCCTCAAGCTCTGCGGTCTTTGCCTCTGCCTGCTTGCCGGCAAGCTGAGAGAGCTCCAGCACGGCGCGCACATCACCCTCTGTCACGCTATCGCCAAATCTGGCGGCAAGATAAGCTGCGGTGGAGGCAAAGCCTGCGGAGCTTGCGTAAGCGGGGAGCATTTGCAGGTCCATATCAATGGCTTGCTGCTCGTTTTCTCCAAGGGCTATGCTGTTTTCCAGCGCCGCCTCACAGTGCACCAAAAGCTGCTCTGCCGTGTCTGCGGCAAGCGATGCAAAGTAATCAAACCACGTTACGGTGCTTGTTTTTCCGGACACTGCGTCGGTCGTTACACTAAAATTTTGCGCACGCAGGGGCTTGCCCGTGTCAAGCGCCTGACCACCCGTGCCAAATATATATTGCATGTATCCCGTAGGGGCATAGGTGTTCACCCAGCCGTAGTAGGTGTTGTAGAGGAGGTAGGACATCATTGGCACGGTAACACGATAATGTGCGCTTTCCATCACGGTAAGCGTGGCGGGCTCTACTACATGTACGGTGCAGCTTGCCGTTTTGCCTCCGTCTGCGGTGGTGGCGGTAACGGTTGCCGTGCCCGCGGCAACGGCGGTCACCCTGCCATTCTCATCCACGGTGGCAACGGCACTGTTTGAGCTTGCAAAGCTGACTGTCCCGTTGGTGGCGTTAGCGGGTGCTACGGTGGCGGTAAGCGATATACCGGCGCCCACGGCAAGGGTAGTCTCCGCAGGAGAGAGCGAGACCCCCGTTACCGAAACGACTTCGGGCATAAGCCCCTTTTCGGGCTCTCCCTCATCGTCGCATGCCGAAAGGAGCAGGAGATTGCCGAGTAAAGCCAAAACAAGCAGTAATGGGGTGAAAAATCGGATCGTTTTCATATGCATGTACCCCATTACTCATGATAGGAGAGGTAGCGGTAGACCTCCTTTACCTTGCCATCGATCTTGGCAAAGCCAACGGTTTTGGTGATATCGCCGTTATAGTAATATTTTTTGGAGTATTTCTTTGCCGCCGCGGCGTGCTCTGCCAGCTTTTCTGTCTTGATGGTGCCGTATTCGGTTTGAATAAAGCACATCACGGGGGCAGAAATCAGGCGGTAAAGCTCGGTGATGTAATTGAAGTTGTGGTGTGCCTCCTGCGCGATATCGCATTTCAGGGTCTTTTTGGTAAACGCCATCACCATGCGCTCCTCGGAAAGCTCGCTGATGTCACCCAAAATCATCACCGTCATGGGGGTTTCCTTGCCAAGCGTGGCTTTTATGACGGTGGTGGTGTCGTTAAAGTCCTTTACGCGCTTCTCGCCCGTTTCGCCATGCACCGCATCCTCGTGCGTGTAAAGCACCTCAAGGGTAACGTTACCCAGTGTGATGACGTCACCCGTGTGCACCTTTGCCTCACGGCAGTCGGGGCTTTGCTCGCGTACCACCTCGCCAAGGGAGGTAAGCCCCGCAATGCTCATTTTGGGGAAGGCAGAGGTATCGGGAATGTTGCCGATGATGCGCTCCACGCGGTAGCGGGTGGGGAAGCTTTTTAAAAGATAGGTAAAGCCCTGATGATGGTCGGGGTGGTTGTGCGTGACGTACCAAGCGGCAACGGTGACTACCTCATCCTCATCCTTGCCCGTGATTTGGTGGAGAAACCGATCCAGTGCGCCGATGGCGCCGTTTTTATCTAACTGATAGGCATAGCCACCGTCGATCACGATCACGCGCCCGTCGCCGCAGGTCATGGCAAGCAGCATGCCGCAGTTGGGATAGCCCGAGGTGTTGAGGTGTGCAAACTGCTTGCGGTCGTGATGCCCGCCGGGGTCCATATTGAGACCGTAAGCAAAAAATTCGCATCTGCCGTCGCCTGCAGCGGTATCCGAAAGGGCGGCTGCCGCATGGGGGCTGTGATCCTCGGTGACGGTGAGACGCTTGTCGTTTGCAAAATAGGAAACCAGCACGCGTATGCCCACCTTTTCAAAGGTGGCAAAGCGGTTTTTTTCAAGCGCGTTTTCAAAAATCGGGGTAAAGCCCTCGCTTGCCAGCAGTGCGGTGTATTTGTTAAAATCCGATACCGTAGCGCCGCTGATTGCCTGCATACTGATCTCGGATGCCTTGTCGGTGCCCATTTCGAGGATCAGATGTCCGCAGGGGTATGCGGCATCGGCGAGCCTGCCGCCGAAGGTGTATGCGGGTGCGCTTTTCAAAAGCCATGTGCCTGTTGCTTTGGTTGCCATAATCGTGCTCCTTTTGTCTGTATTGATTTTATTATATTAGCGGTGCTTTTTGTTGTCAATCTGCTTTTTGCGGTGTGCCTGCGGCGGTATCCCACGGCAAGGGGACGTCACAAATGATCCTGTCGATCTCCTCAAGCGTGCAAAGGCGGTGGGTCTTGCTGACACCGATTTTTGAGGCGTCGCAAAGAAAGATCCTTTTGTCGGCACGCTCCAGCATCAGGCGGCGCAGCGCCGTTTCCTCCTCGGAAACATCAAACACACCCGCGGCGGTAATGCCTTGGCTTGAAAACAGGCAGATATCGGCGTGGTAATCCCGTATCGCCCGCGCTGCCATGTCGCCGAGGAATATGTGATTGCGCAGATCGTATCTGCCGCCCGTGGCATAAAGCGTGAGATTCTTTTTGTTGCCGTATTCCTCAAACAGGCGCTGGTTGTTTGTGATCACCGTCACGCCGTCCGCCTCCACAAACCGAAACACGCGCCGCACGGTAGAGGAGCCGTCGGCAAACACCACCGCACCGTGCGGGATCTCGCTTGCCGCCAGCCTTGCCACCGTTTCCTTTGCTACCGAAAAGGAGGTCTCGCGCAGGGAAACGGGCACCGTTTTGTTTTTATATTCGGCAAGCATGATGCCTCCGTAAAGGCGGGTGACGTAGCCCTTTTCCTCCAGCACAATGATATCGCGACGGGCGGTGGAGGGGCTGACAAAGATCCTTGCCGCGATCTCCTCCACGGTAGCCGAGGGCTGGCTTTTCAATATGCTTAAAATTTCGTTTTGACGTTCGTGCTGCAGCATTGCGGTCTCCTCCTTGTGGCAGCTTGCACAAAAATGAAACTTTTTCAATTCCTGCGCCGACTCTTGCAATAGGGCGGGAGAGGCGCTATAATTATTATAGTAAGTTTTTCAAGTTTTTTCAATATTTTTTAAAAAATTCACAAAGGAGAACACACCATGGCAAAGGTTGTTATCATCGGTGCGGGCATGATGGGCTCGGCACTGGCATTCCCTGCAAGAGAAAACGGCAATGAGGTGGCACTTGTCGGCACGCCCCTTGACCGCGAGATCATTGAGGTATCCCGCAAGACCGGCAGACACCCCAAATTTGAAAAGGATTTTCCCGCAGGCGTTACCTACTACCAGATCGAGGAGGTAAATGAGGCACTTATCGGCGCCGATATGATCATCGGCGGCGTTTCAAGCTTCGGTGTTGATTGGTTTGGTGACGTGGTGCTGCCCATTCTCCCCGAAAACGTACCCGTTCTCACGGTTACCAAGGGCTTGATGGACACGCCCGACGGCAAGCTTCTCACCTACCCCGCCCTTTGGCAGGCAAAGCTGGATCGGCTTGGCAAAAAGGTGCCGCTTACCGCAGTCGGTGGCCCCTGCACCAGCTATGAGCTGGTGGCACACGACCAGACCCACGTGACCTTCTGCGGCAACGATATCAAGATCCTGCGCAAGCTGCGGAGCATTATGCAGACCTCCTACTATCACATCAGTGTTTCCACCGATGTGGTTGGTGTGGAGAGCGCAGTGGCGCTCAAAAACGGCTACGCCCTCGGCATTGCTCTCACCATTGGTCTTAACCAAAAGGAATTTGGCATCGATAGCCCCCTGCATTTCAACTCGCAGGCGGGTGTGTTTGGGCAGGGCATGAAGGAGATGCACCGTCTTTTGCAGTTCCAGAACGCCCTCACGCTTGATACCCTTGCCGTTGGCGTTGGCGACCTTTACGTAACCGTTTACGGCGGCAGAACCCGTCTTGTGGGCATTCTGCTCGGACGCGGTCTTAACATTGATGAGGCAAAGGCAGAGCTCAATGGCGTAACGCTGGAGTCTCTTGTGGTTGCCGAGCGTGTGG
Source organism: uncultured Lachnospiraceae bacterium (assembly GCA_964583425.1). Classification (GTDB taxonomy): domain Bacteria; phylum Bacillota; class Clostridia; order Oscillospirales; family CAG-272; genus Firm-07. Next base: position 5,370 of record CAZOWH010000003.1, on the reverse strand, counting down.
CGCGCGCCGTGAAAAGGAGCGCGGAAAACGGCATTCTTGACCTCGCGGATTTTCCCCTGCTTTGCCACATTGACGAGATCATTTCCGAGAAGAAGCCCGTTAACATGCCTTGGGAGGCATTCACCTACGAGCAATATTGAGCGCCGGCATATTTGGCAGGACCGAAAAAGTCTGTCTCAAGCGAGTCTCGCAGCTCTTTAAGGTCGCAAATGAGATGAAAATTTCAAAAGGATCCCGATAAATTTTTATCGGGATCCTTTTTGTGTGGTTGACATGGGCGTGCTTGAGGTTTATAATAAAACTACAGTATTTTTGATAGGAGCTTTACATATGAAATTTTCAATGAACGTTGAAACCCTGCTGAAAAGATTTGGCTTTGCATACTGCGTGGAGCTTTATAAAAACGCGGGCTTTGATGCCGTTGACTTTCCGCTTTGCAGCATGGCGACAAGCGATAACGATGCCTTTAATCTTGACGATTATCGCGCCACCGCAGAAAAGATGCGTCAAACGGCTGAAAACGGCGGTCTTACCATCAATCAGACCCACGCGCCCTTCCAGTTCAGCAAGGCACAGTGGGATGATCCTATCTGCTTTGAGGAGGTGGTGATGCCGCGCATGATTCGCTCGCTTGAAATTTCCGCCATTCTCGGTGCCAAGATCGCGGTGGTGCACCCCATTCACCATATGCTGTACGCGGGTCACGAGGAGGAGATCTTCGCACTTAATATGAAATATTACCGCAGTCTGCTGCCGTACGCAAAGGAGTTTGGCGTGCAGATCGGTGTGGAAAACATGTTCCAGCGCGATCCGCGCCGCAAGTGCCTTACGGCAGATACCTGCTCCTTTGCCGCGGAGTTTGTGCGGTATATCGACACGTTGGATGACCCCTTTGCCGTAGCTTGCCTTGATGTGGGGCACGTGGGTCTCCCCGCCAATGCCACCGAGGAGGCATGGGACGTGATCCGCATTCTCGGGCACGACCGCCTAAAGGCACTGCACTTGCATGATAACGACTATTGCAACGACCAGCACCTGCCCCCGTATCTCGGTAAGCTCAATTGGATGGAGATCACCCGCGCGCTCGGCGAGATCGACTATACGGGTGACTTTACCTATGAGATCGGCAGTGCGCGCTTCCAGGCGTATGACGAGGGCTTTTTGCCCATCATGGCAAGATTTATGGCGGATACGGGCAAGCACCTTATCGCCGAGGTCGAGCGTAACCGCGTGAAGGCTTAATTCACATGTTCGCGAAACAAAAAAGAAAAGGAGGATGCCTTTTTCAAAAGGTGTCCTCCTCATTTTTATTTAAGCTCATCGCCCAAATTCAGCAGCTCCACGCCCTGCTTTAGCGCGTAGGAGCAGGTGTATAGCGTGCCGCCGCGGTTTTCGGTGAGGTAGGCAATGCAAAGGTCGCTGCCGTCCACCAATGCGCGGTTGCGCGCGTGCATGCAGCCCTCTACGTAGCTGTCAAACAAAAAGCGCACGCTGTCGGCGCAGTTTATGATGTCCTGCCAGATCAGCTGATCGCCCACGCGCCAGCTTTTTGCCTGATCGCGGCAGGGGAGCAGGAGTGATAGGCGTACCTGCGGGTGCTTTTCGCGCAGGTAAAGCACACGGAGCGCGGCAAGCGTATCAAAGCCGCGCGCGCCGCCTGTGCGAAACTCGGTAAAGCCCATTGCCACCAGCTTTTCCAGTGTTTGGTCAAGGTGGGTGATCAGCGCCGCGCGTGCATCTGTCGCAATGGTGCGGTGCCCCGTAAAGCAGCATGTTTTCAAATGATCGCCCCTCCTTTTTGACTTGATGCCTTTAGTATAGCACAAAACGCCGCACTATGAAAGCGTTTTTTGAAATATTCCTCAAAAACGAAAATTTCGCTCGCAACTTTCGTGTTTTTTCCACCCCGTTTGCGGGGTTTTTTCTTTTTTTACCGTTACCCCGCAAAAAACAATATCATTCGGCGGTAGGATGTGACGGGTTTTGCCGCGGCACGGCACTACAATAAAATAACAACAAAAAACGGAGGTTTAATATGCAAAACGAAAAAAAACAGGAAAAGCCCGCGCGCAAGCAGGGCGCGCAGGGGGAGATCGGCACGGCAGAGCTTCTTTGCCGCCATCTCATATTCGCCGCCCTCGGTGCGCTGCTCTCAAGCGCGGAGCTGGCGTTCGGCGTGCATCCCTTCGGCATTGCGCTTGCCGCGGCGGCGGGGGAATATTTTTATGCCACGGCGCTCGGCATTGGCGTTTACGCGCTGCTGACAAGGGATTATCTCTCGCTGATCCTACTTGGGGGCTTGCTCCTCTTACGTGTGGCGGTCTTTCTCATCACCGAGCGCGAGCTTTCCTTTGACCGTTTGTTCCGCGAGCGCCCGCTCTATCGCATTGCGGCTGCTGCCGTTACGGTTTTTGGCGGTGGGCTTTATACCGTGATCTCGGGCGGCTTTCGTTTTTACGATCTGTTTGCGGTGCTGTTGGCAGTTGCTGCGGCGCCGCTTGCCGCCACCCTGTATTTCGGGCTCTTTGAGCGCGACCGCGGGCTTGTGCCCTACCATACCGAGCTTGGCATGGCGGCGTTGATCCTTACGGCGATTTTTGCCATGCGAGAGCTGAATCTGTTTGGTATCTATCCCGCGGCGGCGGTGTCGGCGGGTATTGCGTTTGTGCTGGTATCGCACCGCGGCATATTGTGGGGCACGCTTGGCGGTGCGTTGGCAGGGCTTTGCTTTGATTGGCGCCTCGCACCCGCATTTCTCCTTTGCGGGCTATGCTTCGGCTTGCTGGAAAAAAGCAGCCGCGGCGGCGGCGTGCTGGCGGGTGGTGCAGCCGCCTCGGCATATGCCTTTTTGCTTTACCGCACTGCGGGCATTGCCTCACTGCTGCCCTCGCTTTTGGTGGCAGGAGCGCTTTTCCTTGCCTTTGACAGTGCGGGGCTTGTGGAGGGCGCGCCCATCAGACACCTGATGCTGGCACGCCGCCGTGCGGCGGCGCAGTCGGCAAGGGCAGAGGCGGGGGCAACAAGCGCCCTGCAGCTTACCGAAATGTCAGGGGCGTTTCTTGATCTTTCGGGCACGTTTTACGAGATCAGCAGCCGCATGCGCCGCCCCGGGCTTTCGGCGCTGCGTCGCCTTTGCGACAAGGCGTTTGACAATGTTTGTCCCGGCTGCCGCAACCGCGATATCTGCTGGGGGAGCGCCTATCAAAGCACCGCCGCCACCGTTGACGGCATTTGTCAGCGGCTTTATGCGCACGGTGTGGTGGCAAAGGCGCATGTGGAGGGCGAGCTCCCCGCCAGATGCGGTGAGCTGCCGCGTATTCTTTCTGTGATCAACAACGGCGCGGCGGCGCTTGCAGAGGAGGCGCTTCACGGCGACAAGACCTCGGTGGTGGCAATGGATTATGCTGCGATGGGGCGCGTGATCAATGAGACCATTGCGCAGACAAACGAGGATTTTGTTTGCGATACGGGCACGGGCGAGCGCATTTTTGCGCGGCTTTTGCGCCTTGGGTACGGGCTTGAATCGGTAGCGGTGTGCGGCAAAACGCGGCGGCGTGTAATCCTGCGCGGTGTTCGCTCGGCGGGCAGAAGCATCCGCGTGCGCGAGCTGCGGCGCGTGATCGAAAAATACTGTCACTTTACCCTCGGTGCACCCGAAATGAAGGAGCACGAGGGACTGAGCGATATTATTTTTGCCGAGCATGAGCGGCTTGCAACCGCCTCGGTAAAGCTGACCCGGCCAAAGGGGAAGGGCGAGGGTAAGCACTGCGGTGACAGCGTTGGGGCAATTGCAGGTGACCGTGGCTTGGATTATACTTTTATTTGCGACGGCATGGGGAGCGGCAACAGCGCTGCCCTGACCTCGGCACTTGCCTCGGTATTTTTGACAAGACTATTGCAGGCAGGCGGGCGCGCCGATAGCTCGCTTCGTATGCTGAACGGATTCCTTGCGGCGCGCAGCCAGCGGGAGAGCGAAAACAGCACCACGGTGGATCTTTTGGAGATCGATCGCGTAAAGGGAGAGGCGGCGCTTTTCAAATGCGGAGCGGCACCCACCTACCTTTTGCGGCGCGGCGAGATCACACGGTTTTTCTCACGCACCGCGCCCGTGGGCATTCTTGAGGCGCTCGATGCCGAGCGCATTGCCTTTGCCGTGGAGGAGGGCGACGTACTGGTGCAGGTCAGCGACGGCTTTACGGGCGGCGAGGAGGATTGCCCCTGGCTTGCCGAAATGCTGCAAACCAAGTACGATGGCGACAGTGAGGCGTTTGCGCGCATGGCGCTCAACCGCGCCAGTAAGGAGGGCAATGACGACCTTTCCATTATTGTGACCGAGGTGAGGCAAGCCCCCCTGCCGTGGGAGGAAGCCGCGCGCGCCAGCGCGTAAGAGTTAGAGGGGGAAAGGAAAAAGGAGGACACCTTTTAAAAAAGGCGCCCTCCTTTTCTTTTTGCGCTTTGCGCAAAAATTCAATGTCTCCCCCCAAAACCTTAACAAAAATCGCAATGAGCCTCATTTTTGCGCAGCAAAAATATATCGAACGGTACATGTACCGTAATATCGACAAGGACTATCTATCGTTTTCATTATCAACCCTTATGAAAAAAATAGGGGGTAAGCATATCCATGGGTGCGATGCCAAATTGATTTTCGATTGTAAAAAGTATGGTCATGCTTATGTGCGGCGGCAGTGTGCCATCTTCCATCTGCGTGAGAGCTTTGACTGAAATGTTAAGTCTTTTTGCCATTTCGGCAAGGGAGAGGCTTTCTCTTATCCGTAAATCCTTGAGGTTGTCGCAGAATATCTTGATATCTTTTTGCATAGGTAGCTCCTCTTGTGTGGTTAGACTTTATGATGCCTAACCTAATTATATTCACTTTAATGCCTATTGTCAAGTGTGAATTTTGCTAATATTGTATAATGACAAAAGAGCCTACAAAAAGGGGAAAAAGTATGAACAGAATGAAAGATATTCGCGAAGATATGGACTTAACACAAGTAGAGGTTGCAAAGGTGCTTGGAATACAGCAAACGCATTACAGCAAATACGAAAAAGGCAAACAGATGATGGGAATAGACAAATACATGAAGCTTGCCCTTTTTTACAACATTTCTATTGACTATCTTTGCGGCATGGTTGATACACCGCGCACGCTTACAGGAATTAGTTATAACGACAATTTGCAAATGATGAAGCAGCAGCGAAAAAAACAACGTGGCGGAGAATAACCCCGCCACGCAAATTGTTTAAAGCGATATAATGTAAGCGCAGATCAGCCATAGCCCTCCCCGCTGGGGAAGGCAAGGTGTCCATTCTTTTACACCGTATCGCGGATTCGGCGGGAGCAAGCCCCCGCCCTACGGGATATCA
>CAZOWH010000002.1:0-27117 GCA_964583425.1 uncultured Lachnospiraceae bacterium | reverse complement strand
CGCAACGAGGGGATAAACGCCCAACAAGGCGGCGGGAGTAAACCCCCGCCCTACAAGGATAGCGCAACCACCGCGCACCGTGTACGCACCCACCCGTGTAGGCTTACAAGGGCGTTGCCCTTGTGGAAAGAACGTGACCGTTCTTTCGGAGGGTCACCCCTCTCGTTTGGTTTGTGCAAATATTCCGCGGACAGTCGAGGATGCCGCTAATCTGCGAAGCAGATATAGACGTGCTCGCCATAGGCGAGGACAGCTGTCCCTACAGGATAGCGTAGCATTGTGCGCATTGCTTGCCGGCATCAAGCTACAAAAAACGGGCAGAGAAAGAAAATTCTCTGCCCGTTTTTGGTTGCTTATTTGGCACATTTTTCGTCAAATTTCGATACCGTTATCAAATTTTAGGTCAAGTCCTGCCGCAAAAAGGTGCGACATATCCGAGAAGCACAGGCAACGGGGGGCGGTGAAGCCGCTTTCGTAATTTTTAAAATGCAGGACGGTGACACCCGTGTGGGTATAGATAAAGGAGCCCCACATCAGATGCAGCGGCACGTGCAGGAGCGTGGAGAGCCACGTTCTGGTGAAGGCGGCATGGCAAAACAGCGCCACACGCTCCTCGTTTGGGCGCAAAATACGGTAAACGCCGTTTTCGCGGCGGTAGCCAAGGCGCTCCAAAAATGCGTCGCCGCTTTTTTCAATATAGGCGGTTGCCTGTTGCATTTGCGTTTGGTTGATACCCGTGCATTCAAAGCTGCGTTCAAAGGGCAGATCCACATTGCCGTTTTCGCGAAAAACCGTGTTTGGCAGCAGGGAAATGGACTTCATTTTTCCATCGGGATAAGGAGTCAGGCGCTCGTCCTCGATCTCGTGTGCCCAATCCTCTACCGTGTAGGTGAGCCCCAAAGCGCGGCAGGTGGGCTCGGCGGTCTCACGCGCCCTACCCATGGGGGAGGTGAACACGCGGTCGATCTTTGCCGCCACCATTCTTTTGGCAACCGCCTCGGCTTGCAGCTTGCCGCGCGGCGTGAGGGAATCGGTTTTATAGTTCGGATCTCCGTGACGAATGATATAAAGCAGCATACGTACTCCTTATTTCTTTAAAAAGATGATCTTGCCGGGTGCCACTGTGAAGGTGTCGGCGCACACGCCGCTTACACGATCACACCACTTTGCGGAAAGCTTTAAGGTGTAATTTTCAGGCAAGAAATTAGATACCACCAAATACTTTTCCTCGTTTACAAACATAGAGGCGTAAACCTCCTGCGGGAGAGGAGAGAGAATGTCCGCGCAGTCGCGCAGCTCAAGGTACGCTACGCTGTTTTCCTCCACCATAGGGCGGTATAGCGCCAAATATTTGCACCAGCGGGGGTAATCCTCCACATCGTCGGGGATAGAGGACCACAGGGAATACACATAGGGCCCCTCCGGGTGTGCCTTCATGTATTCGCCAACCTTTTTGTTGTATTCGTATTCGTTGCCAAGCTTGCCGTCCTCGTTCCCGTAGTAGGGGATATCCTCCTCAATGCGCTTGCCCATCAGCGGACGCCCGCGCGAGGTCAGCAGCGGAAACTGCATAAAGGGAATGACCGAGGCGAAGTAATACTCGGGATCGCGCAGCTTCATTTTTTCCTTGTCTTGGCAGGGAACGATATAATCGCCAAAGTTTTTGCCGATGCCGATGCTCATATCGTGCACGTTCTCGCCGATCCACAGATAATCATATACCTTATCGATGCAGGGCGCAGGATTGTTTCTGCTGCGGTGCAGCTTGTAGATGCCGCCCCGCTTTTTGACCTCGGTATAGATCATGCCGAGCAGATCCTCGCATTCGGGGTCGTATTCCTCCATATCTCCCCGTTTTAAGCCCCCGTTTACGCGGTAAATGCCGTCATAGCCCATGTCGTTGAAGATGCCGTCAAAGTTATAACGATCCAGCACGGCAAAGGTGCGCGGCAGGAGGTAATTGCGCCATTCGGCACTGCCCACGGCACAGCGGCGGTATTTAAAATGCATACCGTTGATGCAGTAATTCTTGCGTACGGTAAATTTTTCATCAAAATCGGGGTCAAGCTCATGGAAAAAGCCCGAGGAAATGTAGGGAATTACCTTTAGCCCAAAGGAATGGGCAAGGTCAATAAAGTCTTCAAGCCCCTTTGGGTCAAAGCAGGTGTATTTATCAGCACCCAGATGGCGGATCGGATCGTTCCACTCCTCGTGAAGCTGGATCAGCTCTACGCCCCGCTCTGCCATATCCTTTAGCATGTGATAGTCATACTCGGTGGGCGCGATCGAAAAGGGCGCGGGGTAGTCGCCGAGATTGTAGACTGCCTGTCCCGGCAGATAGTCTCTGATACGGTGGCGGCGCAGATATTTGCGGTTGCCCTCCTCTGCGCTGTTGATGTTTTCTATGCGCTGGCGGTGTTGCTCGATGGTTAGGTGCTTCATAGCGGCTCCTTCGGCTATAGCGTTATGTCCCTATTGTGGAGGGGTGCAATGCCTTATATTGGTATCTTTTTTAGTATAATATAGTTGCAACGTATTGTCAATACATTTTCTTTCGGCATTTTTGTTATATAGTTCGAGGCTTGGAGGGGGCTGACGGAATTTACTCTGACGGGGATAATTTTGCGTAAGCTTTAACTTTAACATGACGCAAACATTTATCCAACATCTTGCAAATATCAAACGGTTATACTGATAAGGTAAATTGGGAAAATGAAAGGAGCTGTAACCAATGAATGCCATTGAGATCAGAGATCTGTCAAAAAGCTTTCGTGGGATGTATGCCCTCGATCATTTGAATATGACCGTGCCTGTCGGCGCCATATACGGCTTTATCGGCGAAACGGAAGCGGAAAATCGACCACCGAGAAGCTGATATGCGGTCACCTTGTGCCCGATGGCGGTGAGATCAGGCTATTACAGGGATGCGGGGGTAAGAGCAAGAGTAGGGGCGCTTATTGAGAATGCGGGCTGCTTCCCGGGCTCGAGTGTGTATCAAAACCTGATGATGCAAGCCATCAATCCGGGGCTTGAAAACCGCGCGGAGGAGATCGAGCGCTGCTATATATCATGGTGGGTATGCTTCTGTTTATGATGATCCCCATGCTAAGTCCCTCAATGCCACCGCCATGAACGTGGTGCTGTGCCTTACGGTTGGCGTACTGTTTGCCATCGGTCTTGGTGCTATCAGCAATGTTATATTGAAAAAAACAAGCTTGGTATGATAAAAAGAAAAGCGGGAGTCTCAAAATTCGGATTTGAGACTCCCGCTTAATTTATGTATCGGCTTGACAGATCCCCTTAAACCGCGCAGGCGACACGTCAAAGCTCTTTTTGAAAATTCTTGAAAAGTAGCTGTAATTTTCATATCCGAGGTTCGTCGCAATATCCCGAAGAGATGCCTCGCCTGCCAAGATCATATTTTTTGCAATCAGCATCTTGCGCTCATTTACGTAGTCGATCACGGTTTTGTGCAGCTCTTTTTTGAAAATATAGGCGATATATTCACGGGAGAGATGCACGTGCGCGCTGACCATGCCAAGTGTGATCTGTTCGGAAATGTGCTCATCGATAAATTTGATGATCTCTATCACGTGCTGATTGTTGCTTTCAAAGGCGATCATGTCAAGTAACTCAAGCAGGATGTAGTTGAGCACGCTGTGTGCCTTTTCCCGTGAGTGATAGAGCGGGGAGATGTGCTCCTGTGAAAAGACCCGCACCAGCGTGCGGATGTCCTGCGAGATCACATTTTGCAAGAAATATTTTTTGGGTAACGTCTCGCCCGCGACGACCGTAAAATTAAAGCTGACGTATTTGACCTCCTCGGTGCCGGTCTGCCGTGCACGCAGTGTGCCGGGGGGCAGCAGGATCGCATCGTTTTCTCGCAGCACGCATTCTTTGCCGTTTATCAGATAAGTCATGCTGCCCCGCAGCACAAAGGTGAGGTCGTAATAGTCGATCACCGCGCTGCTGATCCGTGTGCATTTTTTTACCGAGATGTTGCAATAATGCAGGATATCCCGTACAATATAAGCACCCATTTGCATCCTCCGAAATCTTAAAATAGTGCAAATCTTGTGCCAATAGATTAAAATCGTTTATTGTCTTGTAAAGCGTTTCATGCTATGCTAATTATAGCACCGATCAAATCGGATGTCAAGCTTAATTTTGTATAAGAGGTCTTGCTATGAAAACACTGTTGCTGGGTGATGTATGCCCTACTGTTGAAACCGCCCCCCATTTTGCGGCACGGGATATCCCCTTGCTATTCGGAGATGTAACTGCGCTGTTCGAGAATAAGGATTTTACACTGGTCAACCTTGAATGTGCCATCACCGAGCATGACGGTGCCATTGAAAAATTCGGTCCCAATCTGAAAGCCCCGCGCGAAACGGCAGCGCTGCTGAAATCGCTCGGCGTGACCTGCTGCGGCCTTAGCAACAACCACGTGTTTGATTTCGGGCGTGTTGGTGTGGCAGATACCTTACAGGCACTCAGCGAGGCAGGGCTTGATTACACGGGCTTCGGTGACAATTATGAGGATTCGAGAAGAAATTATACCGTAGAAAAAAACGGCGAGCGCATTTGCGTGATCGCGGTCTGCGAGCATGAATATTCCTATGCACTGGAGGATCGTATGGGCTCTCGCCCCTTTGACGAGTACGATACCATGGAGGATATTCGCGCAGCCAAGGCAACGCATGACCGCGTGATCGTGACTTATCACGGCGGCAAGGAGCATTGCCGTTACCCCTCTCCCCGTTTGCGCAGGGTTTGTCGCGCTATGGCAAGGAACGGTGCCGATGTGGTTCTTTGCCAGCACAGCCATTGCATTGGCGCATACGAGCAATTTGAGGGCTGCCATATTCTTTACGGGCAAGGAAATTTCCATTTCACACGGGCGGGGATGCGCGAGTGCTGGAATACCTCCCTTGCGGTAGAGTATGATACCGTGTCGCACACGATCGCGTTTACGCCCATTCAAGCTATCGACGATCACATCAGACTTGCTGCGGGCGAGGATAAAGCCACGATCATGACAGAGTTTGCAGCGCGCAATCAATCGTTGCTGAACGGTGAGTGGAAAGCGGGCTGGCACAGCTTTTGCGAAAGCATGAAGGAAGCGTATATTAAGGTGCTTACCCGCGCTTGCCTTGCGGATTCAACCGAGCGCGAAAATGCCCATTTTGGCCATTATCTCGATTGTGAGGCGCATACCGATGTGTGGCGTGAGCTGTTTCCCACCTACAACCTTACCAATGAAAAGGATTAACAAGGGAGATACGTATGGATCTGTTAAATAAGCTGCCCGATCCCATGGGTATGGATAAACAAAAGATCATCGAGCTTTTGTTGCGTGAGGAGTACGGCTTTTTGCCTGCGCGCCCGCATACGGTTACGGCAACGGTTGAGAGTGAGGATAAAAAATTTTGCGCGGGCAAGGCGCCGCTTTTGAAGCTGCGCTTACGGTGTCAAGCGACGTGGGGCGAGTTTTCCTTTCCCGTATATTATGTATGCCCGCAGGAGCGAAGCACCCCTGTTCCCTGTTTTATCCACATCAATTTCCGCGATCTCATTCCCGACAGATATCAGCCGACAGAAGAGATCATAGATGCGGGTTACGCTACGCTGACCTTTTGCTATAAGGATGTCACCTCCGATGACGGCGACTTTACCAACGGTATAGCGGGCGTGGTCTATCCCGATGGCAAGCGTGCGCCGCACGATTGCGGCAAGCTGGGGCTTTGGGCATGGGCAGCAAGTGCGGTAATGGACTATGCCTTAACGCTTCCCGAGCTCGATCATGGCAAAATCAGCGTTGCGGGGCATTCGCGCCTTGGCAAGACCGCGTTGCTGGCAGGCGCGCTGGACGAGCGCTTTACTTGTGCCTTTTCCAACGATTCGGGGTGTAGCGGTGCATCGCTTGCAAGAGAGGTAACGGGAGAGAACATAAAAGCCATCACTGCAAAATTTCCGTTTTGGTTCTGCGAAAATTACTTGAAATATGCCGATAGGGCGGAGGAGCTGCCCTTTGATCAGCATTATCTGCTGGCGGCAAATCTCCCGCACCGCGTGTATGTAGCAAGCGCCGCAGGCGACCTGTGGGCAACCCCCAAAAACGAATATCTTTCCTGTGTGGCGGCAAGTGCCTATTACAAGGCACATGGCAAGGTGGGGCTGGTGCATCCCGCCCGCATGCCCGAGGTAGGGGAGTGCATGCACGCAGGGGACATTGGCTATCACCTGCGCGCGGGCAACCATTATATGAGTCGCGAGGATTGGCTGTATTATATCAAATATCTAAACGGGTAATTTGTTTGCGAAAAAGAAAAAAATGGCTTTACATGTCGGGCTTTTGTAGTATAATGGTGTCGCGCAGAGAGGGGATTTCCTCCCAATATGACACGAAATAAGGAAAATGAATTATGAAACAGTTACGCGTAAGCTCGGCATTAAATCTTCACATCTATCCAAGAGAGGATATGGTGCCTATATTTAAGGAAGGGCTTCGCTTTCAAAAGGAAGTGGGCTTTGATGCAGTCGATTGCAGCACCTCCTTGTTTGACCTCACCTCGGATGCGTGGCGCGGGCAGGTTGAGGAGGGTTTGAAGGCTGCGACGGATATTGGTATTAGCTGTGAGCTTTCCCACCTTCCGTTTATCGGCATCAATACCGTACAAAACAAGGCATATCTGGCGCTTTTCAGCAAGAAAATGCACCGCGCCATTGATGTGGCGGCAGCGCTTGGCGTAAAGTATGCCGTCATGCACCTGAACGGCGGCAATATTCTCCTGAGGCAGTATGATCGCACCGCGCAGCTCGATATGATCAAGAGCCATTTTGAGTCCTTTATCGAGCACGCCGCAAAAGTAGGACTGAACGTTGTGGTAGAAAATATGCGCGCAGTGCCCGGTATGCGCAGGATGCCGATGAGCTTTGCGATCTTGCGGATGCATTCGGTATCGGCATTTGCTGGGATTTCGGTCACGCCAACATCAGCGCCATGAAGCAATCCGAGGCGCTGGCTCACATCGGCAAGCGCTTGAAGGTCATTCACGTGAACGATAACGCTGCCATTGATGACGAGCATCTGCTCCCCTTTGAGGGCAACGTGGATTGGCGCGATGCCATGCACGGTCTTGCGCTCGCGGAATTTGACGGCTTGTTTAACTTTGAGCTTTCCACAGGAAAGCTGACCGCCTCCGTGCGCCCTGCATTCGCTGCATACATGCTGGCTGCCGCGCGTGTGCTGATGTCTTACATCGAATAACACTTTTATAAGCAAAAGGACGGAGAAAGCATGCTTTCTCCGTCCTTTTGTCATTCATCATTCGCGAAGTGTTATCATTGCGACCGCCGCATGGCGGGCGCTTAATCGGCAAGCCCGAAATAGCGGATCGAGTTGGTGTAGCTGATATCCTCCACTACCTTACCCACGAGCGCAAGGTCGCCCGTCATTTCGCCCCGCTCGATCATGCCGCCGAGATAATTGCAGAGAATACGGCGGAAATAATGGTGACGGGGATAGGAAAGCAGAGAACGGCTGTCGGTAAGCATGCCCACAAACACGGCAATGTGACCCGTGGCAGTGAGATCCTCCAAATGTCGCTCCATGCCTACCTTATTATCAAGGAACCACCACGCGGGGCCGTACTGCAGCTTGCCGCGCGCTGTGCTGTCCTGGAAGCAGCCGATGAGGGACATCATCTCGCTGTTCATCTTGGGGTTGAGGTTAAAGAGGATGGTTTTAGGCAGGCTATCCTCACAGTCGAGGCGGTCAAAGAGCCTTGAGAGCAGACCGATGCTGTTCTCGGCGGAAATGCTGTCATAGCCCGTGTCGGGACCAAGCCTTTGCATCATTTTGGCGTTATTGTTACGCATGGCGCCAAGGTGCAGCTCGGTGCAGATGTCGTACTTGGCATAAAGCTTCATCAGGAAATAGGTAAAGTAGCCCTTGAATATCTCTGCCTCGGCGGCGGTAGGGGCACTGCCGCCCATGACCTTGGCAAACACCTTTGCTGCCGCGGTCTTGTCGGCTATGGCATACACCCTTTCCAGCGCAATGTCGCTGGCGCGCGTGCCAACGGCAATAAATGCCTGCAGGCGCTTTTCAATGGCGTTTTCAAGGTCGGAAAGCGTCTTGATGGGGTGCGTCCATGCCTCAACACGCGCGATATAGCCCGTGTAGCCTGCGCCGTCAATATTCATGATCCTGTCGGCACGGAAGGCGGGATTTACGGTGAATTTGTAATCCTTCTTGGCGATCTCCTCAAAGGTCATGAGGTCGTCAAAGATCTCGTTGGTGGTGTAAAGATGCTTCACGTTTGAGCGCTCGATCAGCTTCTGGGGTGTGAGGGCGTTTGCCTTGATGTAGGCATTGCACTCCTCCCAGATCGCCTCGGCGTTTGCCTCATTGATCTCCTTGTCGCAATCAAAAAACTCCTTCAGCTCGACCTGCGACCAATGGTAAAGGGGATTGCCGAACGCAGTGCCAAGCACGCGGCAGTAGGTCAAAAATTTTTCCTTATTTGAGCGGTCGCCCGTGATGTATGCCTCATCTGCGCCGTAGTTGCGCATCAGGCGCCATTTGTAGTGGTCACCCGCCAGCCAGATCTCAAATACGTCGCCAAAGGGCTTGTTTTCAAGAATCTGCTTTTCGGGCAGATGGCAGTGATAGTCAAAGATGGGCATGCCCTTTGCATGCTCAAAATACAGCTTTTCCGCAGTTTTGTTGGTCAGCAAAAAGTTGTTCTTGATGTAGCTCATGTGTATCTCCTTATTTCCAGCCAAGCTTTTCTACCTCGGCGTTGATGGTCTCCCATACCAGATCCACGCACCACCAGTGCTTTTCGGGGGTCTCTACCAATTTGCAGGCATTGGGCGCACCGGCAGCGGCATAAATGTCGGTAACCGTTTGGTAGCCGCGGCGCACACCCTCAATGGGGAAGATGTTATCCTTTTGTCCTGCGATCACCACAAGCGGGCGGGGTGCGATCAGTGCGGCAAGATCCTGCATTTCAAAATATTTGTAGGCGGAGGGGATGTAGTTGCAGGGGCAGTGATAAATGTTCAAAATAGAATCCTCATAGGGGCAGAACGAGCAGCTGGGCACCGAGAGCTTGATGCGGCTGTCGTAGCATGCGGCGTAAAACGAAGCGGTACCGCCGCCCGAGTTGCCCGTGATCAGGATCTTATCGGTATCACACTGCGGGAACTGTGCCAACGCATCAATTGCCTTGTGCACGTCAAACATGCGCTCGCCCAGCACGGTTCTCCCAAGCTGCAGCGCCGTCATGGCGGTGTAATTGCAGGCAGGTGCCTTGCGAGAGGGAACGGTGGGGCGGCGCTCGCCCATACCACGCTGCTCAATACAAAGCGAAATATAGCCGTTTTTCATGGCCTGGATACCAAACTGACCTCTTGGCTGATAATCGGCATCCTTTTCAAATTTGATCTCACCCACAGAGTTATGAAAGCCCGAGGAGTGCCCCTGCAGGGTAATGGCAACGGGGTATTTTTCCTTGCCCGTGTCGGGAATCAGCAAAAAGCAGGGCACGCGCGTGCCGCGCTCTGAGGCAAAGGTAAAGCGGATCTTGGTGTGATCCTCCTTTTTCTCCTCATACTCGATCTCAATGTCAAGCGAGGGTGCCTCATTTTGCTCGATCATATCAAGACCTGTCAGCTCGTAAAGCTTTTCCTTTAAGGTCTCTTTCCATGTCGCATAATCTGCCTTGGGGTCAAAGGCAAGCTTTTGCTTAATGCTTTTAAATAAAAGCTCGTGGCAGGGCTCTCCCGCAAACAAGATCTCATTATCCATAATTATACCCTTTCTTTTTCAAAAAATCAAGATTTATCTTTCATAAAATTAAAGCGTTACGCCGTCCTTAAAGATGGCAAGGTCAAAATAGCCTGCCTGCTCGCTTTTGGTCTTATCGCCGTTCGCCACCGAAAGGCAAAGTGCTACCAGCTCCTCAGAAAGGTCGCTCATACCCGCACCGTCAAGCAGCTTGCCCGCATCAAAATCGATCCAGTGTGGCTTTTTTGCGGCAAGCGGGGTGTTGGTTGCGATCTTCAGCGTGGGCACCACGCCCGAAAGGGGCGTGCCGCGCCCCGTGGTAAACAGGATCATGTGTGCGCCCGATGCCGCAAGATTTGTTACCGCCACCATATCGTTGCCGGGCCCGTTGACCAGGTAAAGCCCACCGTCGGCGGGCGGAGCCTCACCAAAGTCCAGCGCGCCGTAAAGCGGCACCTTGCCTGCCTTTTGTACACAGCCAAGCGATTTTTCCTCCAGTGTGGAAATGCCGCCCGCAATATTGCCGGGGGAGGGATTATCGGCAATGCCCTCGCCATGGTCGATAAAATACTGCCTAAAATTGCGGATCATAGCGGCGGCGCTGTCAAAGGCTGAGCGGGAGCGGCAGCGTGAGAGCAGTAGCTGCTCGGCACCGAAGATCTCGGGCATTTCGGTCATCAGCACCGTGGCACCGTATGCACCGAAATCCTCCATTGCTCTGCCTACCAGCGGGTTTGCAGTAATGCCGCTGTAGCCGTCGCTGCCGCCGCATTTTACCGCCACACGCAGCTTTGAGAGCGGTACCTCGGTGCGGGTGTCCTTTGCCATCAGTGCTTGCAGCTCGGTTAAGATTTGCAAGCCCTTCTCCAGCTCGTTTTCGCAGTCCTGAATGTTCAAAAAGCGCACCCGTTTGGGGTTATATGCGCCAAGTGCCTCCTTTTGAAGCGCAATGCCGTTGTTCTCGCAGCCAAGCCCCAGTACCAGCACGCCGCCTGCGTTCGGGTGCTTGATCAGCCCCGCAAGAATTTTTTGCGTGGTGGCAAGATCGCCGCCAAGCTGTGAACAGCCGTAGGGGTGCGTCAGTGCCTTGGCACCGCTTTTTTGTGCCAAAGCCTTTGCCACATCGTTGATGCAGCCCACCGTCGGCACGATCCACAGATCGTTGCGAATGCCCACGTCGCCGTTTTCGCGCACATAGCCCCAAAAGCTTCCCTCCTTGGTGGAAAGCTCGCTTGTGGGGGCAGGGGAAAATACCCAGTCGCCCGTGCCCGCGAGGTTGGAGCGAAGATTGGCGGGGGATACCTGCTCGCCCGCCTTGATATCCTTTGTGGCGTGCCCGATGGGAAAGCCGTATTTGATTACGTTTTCGCCCACCGCAATGGGGGTAAGCGCATACTTTTGCCCGTCGGCGCGTACCTCTACGTTATCAGAGGGATGAATTTGCATAAGCCTCTACCTCACTTGCAAGGGCGCTGAGATCCTCGCCCCAAAGCTCCTTGTTGGCAAGAATTTCAGCAACGCTTGCCTGCTTCATGTACGCCATCACCTCCGGGATATCGTTCGGCGTGCCCTTTTTATAAAATTCGATCAGTCTCGCAAAGGAGAAGAGCAGATGCTTCGGCATGGTACCGTATTTCTCGATATAGCTGAGAATAGAGGGCAACACGCGTACACGGAATTTGCTGACCGAGTTAAGGGAGATGGCAGAAAGGTAATGCTTGATATAAGGGTTGGCAAAGCGCACCAGCACGCTTTCGGCATATGCCGTCAGCTCCTCCTTTGACATGTCAAGGGAGGGAATGATCTCCTCAAAGAGGCAGGCGTGCAGAAAATCGTGCATTTTTTTGTCGTCCATGCAGGATTTCACGGTCGTAAGACCGGAAAGGAGGGCGTACGGTACCATGGAGGTGTGCGCGCCGTTGAGAATGCGCACCTTTCTGGTGCGGTAGCGCTCCAAGGCATCCTTGGTGATAATCACATTAAGGCCTGCCGCCGCAAAGGGCAGCTCGCGCGCAAGCTCGTGTGTCGTCTCTATCACCCACAAATGGAAGAACTCAGAGGTGTTGACCATGTTATCCTCATAGCCGAGGTCAAGCTGCTCGTCCTTCGGGTAGCCTGTGTTGATGCGGTCAACCAGCGTGTTACAAAATACATTTTTACGCTCCACCCATGCGGTAAAGTCCTCACCCAACTGCCATAGCTCGGCATACTGTAAAACGGTTTTCTTGAGGTTGTCGCCGTTGCGGTCGATCAGCTCACAGGGCAGGAAGATAAAGCCCTCAAGCCCCAGCAGGAAGCGGCGGTGAAGCAGCTTTGTTACCTTTGCGGGGAAGGAGGCGGGGGGCGCATCCTCGTATTTGTCGTTTGCCGAGAACACAATGCCCGCCTCGGTCGTGTTGGAGATCACAAAGCGGAGCTCGGGCTGTGCGGCAAGCGCCAGATAGCCTTCAAAATTTCGGTAGGGGTTGATGCAACGGGAGATCACGTCGATCACGCTTGTCTCTACGCCCTCCTCACCGCGAATGATGTGAGTGTAGTTGCAGTTTTGTGCGGTAAGCATATCACACATGCCCTTTTCAATGGGCTGTACTACAACCACGCTGCCCTCAAAATCGGTCTTTTCGTTCATCTTCTGGATCATCCAATCGGCAAAGCCGCGCAAAAAGCCGCCCTCACCAAACTGAATAAAGCGCTCGGTACGTATCTTTTTTTCGGTAATCATATCGGTTCCTTTCGCTGTTGACAGCAAGAATTTATATGGATATATTTATTGTATAAGAAAATGCTGCCAAAAGATAGCATTATATTGCCTCACTTGGCATATTTTTGTAAAATATTGCCGTGAATGCTGCTTTTTGCAGATCACTCACGGCAATATTTATTTTGAACGCAGTTGCTTGCGGTAGAGGGTGGGTGAAACGCCCTTTTCGCTTTTAAAGACCTTGCAAAAATAAGAGGAGGAATTGAAGCCGCACCGAGTTGCGATCTCAGTCAGGTTCAGCTTTTCGTTTTTCATCATCTCACACGCCGCCCTTATTTTAATGGTGTTGAGATAGGTCACCAGTGGCAAGCCGAGATTTTTGTTGAAGATACGGCACAGGTGAAATTTGGAGATAAAGAAGCGCTCCGCGATCTCCTCGATCTCCTTGATGCTGCTGTAATGCTCATTGATAAATCGAATGATCTGTCCCATGCGCTCGTCGGTGTATGCCTCGGCAATATACCTGTTTGGCGTATGCCATAGGGTAAGGAGGATGCGGTAAAGGCAGGTCGCCCAAAGTGGCTGATCCGCGGCGGTGATGCCGTCCTCCTTGTAATATGCCGCCATCATAGAGGCAAGATCCCGCTCGATCTGCTCTCTTGTGGCATCATCCGGGCGAAAGACAAAGGGGCGATCGAGCGCAAGGGCGGACCTTGCCTCGGATGTGAAAAAGCGAGAGAAGAATTCCTCCGAAAAATAGGTAAGACAGCGCATGGCACCCTTGCCCGCGGTGCGGTGCAGCAGCATGGGAGGAATAAACACGATATCCCCGTCGGTCACCTTATAAAACTCACCGCCGATAAAATATTCCCGCTCGCCCCGCACAAGATAATACAGCTCATATGTATTGTGGTAATGCATGGCAGACATGGTAAAGCTGCGGGCTTCCTTTTCAATATAAAAATCGGGCGTTTCTTCAAATGGGATCTGCGGCATAGGCGTGCTCCTTTTACGTATTACGCCTTTATTATATATGCAAAAATCGGAAATCGCAAGAGAAAAAAGGCAAAATAATACAAAAAGTGCTTCAAAATTCTTTTCTTGTACCGAATTTTAAAAAAATAAGTGTAAGCCACGTGTCCAAGCGCAAACAGAAATGACCCTTGATTGCCGTTTGAACGTACAATCAAGGGTCATTTCTGTTCACTCTTGGTATCTAACATCTTTTGTGATCCTCTCTTTCTGTTGTCTACCCTTTGCACATTACCACACAGCCTGCAAAACACATCTTTTTAAAATTCTTTGAGGAGAATAACCCTTGGTTTTCGGTGTATCGCTCGTAGCAAAAGGCGAAGGCTTCTTGATCCCGTTTGGCGGATACGACGGATGCTATGCGATTTGAATGTAAACCCACATTTGCACACATCTATATTGGGCAACCTGCCCACCATACTCACAGCATTCAAATCGCCGATTGGCGCGGTGCCATCGGGGGATCCTTTTTCAGTGCTTCATCGGACGTTACCTCTCTTTGGTCGCTTGGTTGAAGAGCATCGGGGTTTAGGTTTTCATCGGACTGTACCTCCTCGTTTTCTTCGCCTTTAGTATAACACATTTTGGAGGCGTTTGCAATTGGCAAATTGTAAGAAATAAACAAGTATTTTTTATTTAAATTGCAGAAAATAGCAATGTTGCACATTTTCCTCTTTACAAGCACCTTCACTTGTGTTATAATAATATTGTTGAGCGCATAAAAGATCGGCAGCTGCGGAGTTCGCGGCTGTCTTTTTATTTTGTCATATAACGATTTTGCGAAACGCATTGCTTTTCGATCAAATGTGTGCTACAATAGGTGCGGCTTTTACTTTATAAAATAATAAGGAATAGGGAACATGCAAGCCTTCAAACGCGTCAAATACGCCTGCTATGCCACAAATCTTTCCATGTCGGTGATCTCCAATCTCTCACCGCTTCTGTTTCTCACATTTCGCTGGCTCTACGGCATCTCCTATACGCTGCTGGGGCTTTTGGTGCTGGTCAACTTCGTCACACAGCTCTCGATCGACCTGGTCTTTTCCTTTTTCTCACACAAGTTTAATATTAAAAAGACTGTAAAATTCACGCCTGTGCTGGCGGTTTTGGGGCTTGTGCTGTATGCTTGTGCGCCGTGGATCTTTCCCCACGCGCCCTATGTTGGCTTGATGCTCGGTACGGTGGTATTCTCCGCCTCGGGCGGGCTCGGTGAGGTGCTGATCAGCCCTGTGATCGCGGCGTGCCCCGCCGAAAATCCCGAGCGGGAGATGAGCAAGCTGCACTCGGTCTATGCGTGGGGCGTGGTGGCAATGATATTGGTGGCTACCCTGTTTTTGCTTTTGTTCGGTGCAAAAAATTGGCAGTGGCTGGCACTCCTCCTTGCGTTGGTGCCGCTGACTGCCTCGGTGCTCTTTTCCCGTGCCGAGATCCCCGATATGGAAACACCCGCACGCGTGTCGGGCGTGGTGAAATTCCTTAAAATGCCTGCGCTTTGGCTCTGTTTTTTTGCCATCTTTCTCGGCGGTGCCGCCGAGTGCACCATGGCACAGTGGAGCTCGGGATATCTCGAGCGTGCGGTCGGTATCCCCAAGGTATGGGGCGATATTTGCGGGGTTGCCATGTTTGCGCTGATGCTGGGCCTTGGGCGCAGCCTTTATGCCAAATACGGCAAGCATATTGAAACGGTGCTGTTTGTCGGTGCCATCGGGGCTACTGCCTGCTATCTTGTGGCGGCACTCACCGATATTGCCGTGCTGGGGCTTATCGCCTGTGCCTTTACGGGCTTTTGCGTTTCCATGCTTTGGCCCGGCTGCCTTGTCGTTGCCTCGGAGCGCGTACCCACGGGCGGCGTGTTCCTTTATGCTATGATGGCGGCGGGCGGTGACCTCGGCGCCTCCGTGGCGCCTCAGCTGGTCGGCAGCATTACCGATGCCGCCATGGTGAGCCCGCGCATGATCGCGCTCTCGCAGGAGCTTGGTATTTCGGCGGAGCAATGCGGCATGAAGCTTGGGATGCTGGTGGGCATGATCTTTCCGTTTCTCGCCATCGGTATGTATTTTTATTTGGTGAAAACAGCAGGGAAGTGCCGTAAAAATTAAATGTATGCAAAAGGGGCAGACACCGATGTTTGCCCCTTTTGCATATACTGACAAAAAATACGGAGGTGTGTAATGGAAAGAAGCAATCATAACGTATATTCGGATTTCACCGCGCTTTTTGCAAAAAAGCCGCAGGCACTGGCAGAGATAAGGGGAAGCGCTGCCTATCCCCGCATACGGGGGCATGTGCGCTTTTATCAGACCCGTTATGGTGTTTTTGTTGTCACCGAGCTCGGCGGTCTGCCGCGCGGCGGCAGGTGCGCGTCGCCCATCCTTGCGTTTCACATTCACAGCGGCGGGCAGTGCACGGGTAATGCAAGCGAACCCTTTGCCAACGCGGGCACGCATTACGATCCGCAGGGCTGCCCACACCCCTATCACGCGGGTGATCTTCCGCCGATTTGGGGGGCTGACGGGTATGCGTTTTCGGCATTTCTCACAGGGCGCTTTACGGTAAAGGAGATCATCGGAAAGACCGCTGTTGTGCACAAAGGCTTTGACGATTTTACCACACAGCCCGCGGGCAACGCAGGGGAGAAGATCGCCTGCGGTGAGATACGGGCGGTAACGGGGTGAAAAAAGATTACTTGCCGCAAAGGATTGACATTTCAAAAGGGATGGGGTATAATAGTAAGACTATTACATTAAAAAGGATGACATTATGGAACAAAGAGAAAAATTCGGCTCACGTCTCGGCTTTTTGCTGATCTCTGCGGGCTGTGCCATCGGACTTGGAAACGTTTATCGCTTCCCGATCATTACGGGTGCATACGGCGGTGCGTTGTTTGTGCTGATTTACCTTGTTTTTCTGCTGCTGCTCGGCATTCCCGTGATGTGCATGGAGCTTGCCGTGGGGCGCGCCAGCCAGCGCAGTATCGCCTCCTCATTTGAGGTGCTGGAAAAACCGAAGCAGAAATGGCATCTGATGAAATACCTCGGTATTGCGGGCAACTACCTTTTGATGATGTTTTACGTTGTCATTGCGGGGTGGATGCTGGTCTATTTTTTGCAGTATCTGACGGGCGGCGCCGTGATGAACGGCACGACCCCCGCCGAGCTTGGCGCCTTTTTCGGTGAAACGGTCTCCAATACATGGCTGCAGCTCGGCACCACGTTTGCCACCATTCTCATCGGCTTCCTGATCTGCTCCCTCGGGCTCCAAAAGGGCGTGGAGCGCATCACAAAGGTGATGATGATCCTGCTGTTTGCCCTGATCATTACGCTTGCCGTATACTGCTGCACGCTTGACGGCGCAGGTGAGGGCTTGAAATTCTATCTTATACCCTCCATCGAGCCCATCAAAAACGGGCAGCTCGGCACCATTATTGCTGCCGCTATGGGGCAGGCGTTCTTTACGCTTAGCGTGGGCATCGGCTCTATCGCTATTTTCGGCAGCTATATCGGCAAAAACCGGTCGCTGCTCGGCGAGGCGATCACCATCACGGGTCTTGACACCTTTGTTGCCATTTGCTCGGGCTTTATCGTATTTCCCGCGTGCTTTACCTTTGCGGGCGGCGTCAATGCCGATGCCTCAACCGTCGGCGCCTCCTTCCTGTTTACCACGCTCTCCTCTATTTTCAATTCCATGCCCGGCGGGCGCGTGGTCGGCACCTTCTTCTTCCTCTTTATGATCTTTGCGGCATTTTCCACTGTCATTGCGGTGTTTGAAAATATCATGTCCTTCTGGCTGGAGCTCACCAAGCTGAACCGCCGCACCGTGGCACTGATCAACGTCGGTCTTATGCTGGTGCTGTCTCTCCCTGCTGTGTTTAGCTTAAACATCTGGTCGGGCTTTACCATCGGTGGCAAGGGCTTCCTTGACCTCGAGGATTTCACCGTTTCCAATATCTTCCTGCCGTTTGGCAGCCTGCTGTATGTTATCTTTTGTACCTCTCGCTATGGCTGGGGCTGGGATAACTTCTATCAAGAGGTCAACCTCGGAGAGGGGTTAAAATTCCCCCGCATACTGCGCTATTATGTCACTTATGCATTGCCCGTGATCATCATTGCCTTAATGGTCATGTCACTGATCTGATATCTGATCAAAGCAGCCCGTGCTTTCAAGAGCACGGGCTGCTTTTTGCTGTAGCTTTTAGCACACGAAAACCACCACTTGAAGTGGTGGTGATGATTTGCAAGGAATTTTCTTCCGCCCCTTGCATTTCATATCCAAATCATGTATAATTTAAACATCTTACAAAAAGGAGGTATTCTCAATGCTTGAGATACGCAATGTGACAAAGGTCTATCGCTCCAAAACAGGCGAAGAAGTAAAAGCGTTAGACAATGTCAGCATTACATTTCCCGAATCGGGTATGGTATTCATTCTCGGTAAATCGGGTAGTGGTAAATCAACGCTCCTAAACGTGATGGGTGGGCTTGACAGCTACGACAGCGGCGAATTTATCATCAAGGGAAAATCCTCAAACGATTTTGTCGGCTCGGATTTTGATGCATATCGCAACACCTTCATCGGCTTTATCTTTCAGGAGTATAATGTGCTCGATGATTTTTCCGTGGGTGCCAACATCGGTCTCGCGCTCGAGCTGCAGGGCAAAAAGGCAACCGAGGAGAAGATTAACGATATCCTCTCGCAGGTAGACCTGCTCAATTACGCGCACCGCAAGCCCAATGAGCTGTCGGGCGGTCAGAAGCAGCGCGTGGCAATTGCACGTGCGCTGGTCAAGGAGCCGCAGATCATTATGGCGGATGAGCCGACGGGCGCGCTTGACTCCAACACCGGCAAGCAGATCTTTGATACCCTCAAGGCGCTTTCGCGCGAAAAGCTGGTGCTGGTGGTCTCGCATGACCGTGATTTTGCCGAGCGCTATGCCGACCGTATCATTGAAATGGCAGATGGGCATGTGATCGAGGATGTGACCAAGCATGAGCGCCATGCAACGCAGCTTTCCGAGGGTCTGCACGCCATCAACGATCATATTTTGCGCATTGAAAACGGCTACAAGTTGACCGCTGCCGATCTCGAGATGATCAACGCCTATCTTGCAAAGGCAAACGGCGATGTGCTTTTGTCGGGCGACATGCGCGTCAATGAGGAGCTTCGCTCCGCCGCGGGCATTTCCAAGGATGGCGCCACCAATGTTTTCGAGGGCACCGATGCCGCAAAGGATATCAAGACCCGCGCCTACCAAAAGGAGGATGCCAAGTTCATTCGCTCCAAGCTGCCGATGAAAAATGCCGTCAAGATGGGCGCCTCCGGCTTGAAGCACAAAAAATTCCGTCTGGTCATCACCATTCTCCTGTCCCTTGTTTCCTTTGCCATGTTCGGCCTTGCCGATACCATGGCGGCATATGAAAAGATCAGTGCCGCAACCGAATCCATTATGGATTCCAGCGTCAACTATGCGGCAATGACGCTGGGTGTGCGTCGCAAGGAGATCTATGCCGACGGTGATGTGTATATCCGTTATGAGAGCGCCGCCCTCAATGATGATGATATCGCATACCTCAAAAACGAGGCAGGACTTGACTTCGTGCCCGTTTATACCGGCTCTGTCGGCTGGGGCAGCGGCTTTTCGCTGGGTGATAGCTTTATCAGTTACCAAAGCAATCAGGTCTATACCGGTCAAATGACGGGTCTTGTCAATATGACAGAGGATACGCTTACCCGTGCGGGGCTTTCCATTTTCGGTCGTTTGCCCACCGCCAAGGGTGAGATCGCCATCAGCGAGCTGCTTTACAGACAGCTGAACGAATACGGCTTCAAGTATACCACCGATGATAATACCACAGTGCGTATTGAGGCAGGTGCTCTCCAAAAGGATAGCGAGGGTGAAAGCTCCATCCTTGGCAAACCGCTGAAGCTGAAATTCAGCAACGGCGGATACGAATATCAATATACCGTAGTCGGCGTGGTGGATACCGGGTTTGATTATACCCGTTATCAGACATTTCTGCCGAGTGACGAGCCTACAACGGAGAACGAGGGCAACGGCATTACCGATATGGTGCTTGCCGCCGAGCTTGAAAATGTGCTCTCCTACAGCTTCCATGCGCTTGGCTTTGTAATGAGCGAGGATATCGTTAAGACTGCGGAGGATACCTTCTATTCCACCAAGGAGATCGGCACATACATGCGTGGCTGGAATTCCTCCACATACCTGCTGATCAGTCGTTATGACAGCACGGGCAAGGCACGCGATATCAAGGTTGATGTGATCGTGGATGTCGATGGCATGGCAGGCGGTGACAGCAGTGCCTCCTGGACAAGAAGCATCAATCAGGTTGCAAGCAGTGCCTCTCTCGGTGATCTTGATATCACCTGGCTTGACGGTACACCGCGCGAGCTTCTTGGTGAAAACGAGATCTTGATCTCCGAGCGTCTGTGGCAGGATCTGCAGCAGGGCAGCGTGGAGGTTACCTTGCCCAACGATGCATTCGGCGCGCGTGTGGATGCGGTATTTGGTGAGGGCGCATGGGCAATGACCGATGTAAACGCGGACTACGCCAATCGCCTGCATGCTGTATATCAACGCACCGAGCTTGAAAAGCAGTTTCCCGCCGTGGCGGCACGTGCTGAGGTGATCGGGGAGGTTGCCGAATACATGGCATCCAACTATCCGGAGTATACCGCATCGATCACCAATGCCGAGGAGTGCGAGGCGGCACTCCGCTGGTACTATTTCGGCGAGAGCGGCACCGAGCGCAGAAATTACTATTCCTTCCCGTCTTGGTACGGCAATGAGTATTTGAATTGGGATAATATCTACAACAATGGCGATATGTACGGACGCTTTCTCCCGCAGATTTCGGAGATGATGGGCATCACCTTTGCGGCGGACGCAGCCTTGGGGGAGGCATCTTGGAGATTTAACGAGTTTTTCAACCTCTTCAATGCCAACGACGAGAGCGAAACGCTGAGTCTGTCGCATCTTGAATGGGCATTTACCATGCTTTACGGTATGCGTGACCTTGAGGCGAACAACTATTTCCTTACCAACGAGCAGTTCCTTGAGGATCTGCTTGCCTGCGAGGGGCTTGACCTCACCAAGGCGGAATGGGAGGCGCTGCCCGATGAGCCCGGTAACGGCACCTCCAAGCGCGATGTCGCAAGGCAGTTCTATATTGAGTATTTCCTCTCCTGGAGCGAGTATGATCATTACGAGCCCTATGTAACGGGCGGCGCTACGCGCGCAACCATTGCGCAGGACAGCAGAACGGCTGTTATGACGCTTGCGGGGCTTACCGAGGATCAGCTGCTTGGCAGCCTGACCTTTGAGCGCATGGTAGAAAACCACATGACCGGTACCAGCAGTGTTGCCAAGGCATATGATTTCAAGATCGTGGGTACCTTTGCCGATCCCAATTACAACTATAGCAATCTTATGGTAAGCGATACGCTTTATAACGACTATTTTGCGTGGTATGAGACCGAGGCGGGCGAGTATGCCTATACCGAGGAGGTCACCCCGCACAATGCCGGTATCTGGACCTTTGCGCTGGCGCCCTTGGGTGCGGATGCCAACGTGATCGAAAAGCTGGTCACCATGTCGTACGATCAGGAAAGCGGCTTGAAATTCCAAATGCAAAATGCCGTGATGAACACGCTGTCAAATTTCAATGATTTTATTGAGACCGGCGCAAAGATCTTTCTTTGGATCGGCATTGGCTTCGCTCTGTTTTCCGCGCTTCTTTTGATGAACTTTATTGCGATCTCTATCTCGTACAAAAAGCGTGATATCGGTATCCTGCGCGCCGTTGGTGCACGCTCCTCCGATGTCTTTAAGATCTTCTTCAGTGAGGCACTTATCATTGCACTGATCAACTTTGCAATGTCTATTGTGGCGCTGGTGGTTACCACCATTGCACTCAACACCTGGATGCGTAATTCCGGTATCAACATCACGCTGTTGAACGTTGGTCCTCGTCAGATCGCGCTGATGCTATTGGTCAGCGTTGTGGTGGCGCTGCTCGCCTCCTTCCTGCCTGTGAACAAAATAGCCAAGAAGAAGCCCGTTGACGCGATCAAGGACAGATAATTTTCTATATTAAAAGTAAAAAACGCCGTGGCTTGCCACGGCGTTTTTTGCGTTCAGTTTTCTTTTTCCTTTGCAAAATACCCCTGTGGGTGCTGGCAGGTAGGGCAGATGGCGGGGGGCTCCTGTGCCGTGATCACATAGCCGCAATTAAGGCATATCCAGCGTGTGGTGGGGGTGCTTGAGGTGAACACGGTACCGCTTTTCACCTCCTGCAGCTTTTTGAGATAATTTTCCTCATGCTGCTTTTCGATCGATGCCACGCGCTCAAACAGGTCTGCAATTACCTCAAAGCCCTCACGTCGCGCATCGGTTGCAAACTCGGCGTACATGGTCGCCCACTCAAAATGCTCGCCGCCCGCGGCGGAATCGAGGTTGCGCTCGGTCGAGCTGTAGCCGCCAAGATAGCGGAACCAAAGCTCGGCATGCTCCATCTCGTTGGCGGCGGTGTCGCGAAAGAGGTGTGAGATCTCCACATATCCATCCGTCTTTGCCTTTTTTTCAAACCATTTGTAGCGCAAATACGCCTGCGACTCCCCCGAGAGGGCGGTGTGCAGGTTCTGCTCGGTCTTGGTGCCCTTCAGTGCTTCCACATTGACACCCGATTTGGTATAGGTTGCCATAAAAAACCTCCTTGCAAATTTTTGCAAGGAGGAGTATTGCCGTCGGACGGCGGCTTTATTCAGAGCGAAACTCGGAGGAAAGAATGGCGCAGATGCCTACGTCACGGTATGCCCCCTTTACAAATATACCGTCGCGGCGCACGCCCTCAAACTGCATGCCTACCTTTTCCATCACACGGCGCGAGGCATCGTTGCCCACCATGTAGCGCGCCTCAATGCGGTGCATTCCCATCATATCAAAGCCAAAGCGCAGCACCCGCCGCACCGCCTCCGGCATCAGCTCCTGTCCGCGGTATTGGGGGTTCAGAACATAACCGATCTCCGCCACATTATTGGCGCAATCCACTGTCACAAACCCGCACGTGCCGATCATGCGGTTTTCTGCCTTCAGCACCACTGCCCATTCGTAATGCATGCCAAGGCGGTATCTGCCGCCGAGATATTCAAGATATGCACGCGTGTGCGCGGTGTTTGGGTGCGGTCGCCACAGCAAATAGCGCGTTACCTCGGGGTCCTTGGCATAGGCAAACATATCCTCGGTATCGGTTACACGCAAGGGGCGCAGCAAAAGGCGATCGGTTTCAAGCTTGGGCATGCGGGAGAACATATGTAGCAGGTTTTCTTTTTTCATAAGGCGCCTCCGAGAATTTTCCACCAATTATTATACTCTATTTTTTTCCTTCCCGCAAGGGAATTTTTAAAATCTACAAAATTCGCTTGTTTTGTCACCCGTATCGGAGTATAATATAAAAAAAGAGGTGAGGTAGGGGTATGAACGAAATTCTTGGTGATTGTCTGTTTCCCATCATTTTGGGCTCGAATACCGAGGGGCATGCATGCGTGCGCCGTATGGAAAAGCAATACGGTGTCGGCAGTACCGTGCTGACAGGCAAAAGGGCACTCACGCTCCGCTTTTTGCCCGATGTGAAGCTGGTCTTCGCACCCCCCACGCTCTCCGATGATATTTTGCTGCAGCTACTGCGCGACCTCGACGGTGAGAGCGGTCTGCGCCTGCCGCTGCTCATCGAATGTGACGGCGCGTATCACAGCTTTATCGCGCGCAACCGCGCAGAGCTCGAGGCAAGATTTATTTTGCGCCGTGCGGCACAAATTTTGGGGGGAGAGCACACATGAGGGTGGATAAGCTGTTTGCGCCCTTTGGCTTTCAACGCTCACGGGGCGCACTTTCGGTGTATGATCTCAAGATCAAGGATATCGTAACCGACCCCAATCGGGCAACAGTCGAGGCTGTTTATGTTTGCGTGCGCACGCCGCTGTTTGATGGGCATCACAGTGCCGCCTTTGCATATGCCAACGGGTGCAGGTGCTTTGTGGCTGCGCGGGGGCTGGGGCTTCCCGCCGATGCCGCAGTTTATACCACAGAGGATCCCGAGGCGCACCTCGGGGCATTGGCGGCACGCTGCTTTGGGTATCCCGCAAGAAGTGTTACGGTGTTTGGCATTGCGGGCACGCACGGCAAGACCTCGGTTGCCTATACACTGGCATCGCTCCTCAGGCATGCGGGCAAAAGCGTGGCATTGCTTACCACCGACGGCGTGGATGTAGGCGGTGTGTTTACCAAGGCAGGCGCTATTGCGCCGAATGCCGCCGATATTCAGCGCATGCTGCGCGCAGCAAGGCGGCAGCATGCCGAGCTTGCCATTGTGGAGTTTTCCTCGTATATGTTAGCGCATCAAGCCGAAAAATCGATACCGTTTGCCGCCGTTTTGCTGACAGATCTTGCACCACGGCATAGCGGTGCGGGGCAGCGCTATGAACCCGATGCATACCGTGCGGCAGCCGCGCGCCTGCTGCAAAGCGGCGCACCACTCGTTTTTCTTCCCAATGGGCAAGATGAGCTGATGGCAAAGGGAAATGTTATTCACTACGGCGCGGCGGGCGATATTGCATGGCAGCAGGCACAGCTTGTCAATACAAAAAAACGATGCGGTATGTCGTTTACGCTTACATATCAAGGGGAGCACGCCCGTGCCTTTTATCCCGTTGTGGGGGATTTTGCTCTGCACAACGCCACAGCGGCTGCAGCGCTGGCGATTGCGGTGGGGCTCACGCTTTCCGAGATTGCTGCGGGTCTTGCCACAGCCGGGCCAATGGGCAGGCTTGAGTGCATCCTTACCCTTGGCGGGGCGCATGTTTTTACCGATACCGCATATGAGGCGGAGGAGCTTGTCCGTGCTCTGCGCGTTTTGCGTACCGTGACCGCGGGTAAGCTTTCCGTTGTGCTGGGCTCTGTCGGCGGACGTGCCCATGCGCGCCGCGCGCCGTTGGGATGTGCCGCAGTAGAGCATGCAGATATTGCCTATTTTACCGCCGACGATCCCGATGGCGAGCTGCCCGATGCCATTACCCGCGATATGGTGGCGGAATTTGAGGATCTGCCGCGCTATCACCGTATTTTCTCGCGCCGCGAGGCGATCTTTCGGGCAGTTGCCGATCTCAGGCGGGGTGACACCCTGCTGATCCTCGGCAAGGCACGCGATCACACACAGCTTGTGATGGGCGCAGAGCAAAAATTTTGCGACCGTGATACGGTCCTTGAAGCCGTGCGGCGGAGCTGAGGCTCGCCGTGCGGCTTTTTGCGTTGGGGGCTTGCTTTTTTTGTGGTATTATGATACAATAAATTGAATAATTACGCGAAGGGAGGAGTGGAAATGGCTGAAAAAAAGCGCCCCGATGAGGAAAAGACGGAAACATCCGCCCCCACCGAGTCAAAGCCGCGCAGGCGCGCATCGGGCGCGGCAAGGTCTGCCGCAGCGGGAAATGGTACAAAAGAGGCAACCACATCCAATCAGAAAGCCGAGGGCGAGACCAAGAGCACTGCTGCTAAGCGTACACGCTCTGCTGCCGATCGATCTGCCGCCAAGGGTACAGCTGCCCCAAGCACAAGGCAGGCGGGTGACAGCGATGTCCCTGCTGCCGCAACACGAAAAAAAACCGCTTCATCTACCGCCAAAGCAAAAACGCCAACGCCCCCCGCAGCCAAGGATACCGAGCGCAACTCTAAGACTGCGGCGGCATCGGGTGAGAAAAAGACCGCAGCCGGCACAAAAAAAGCCGCTACGGGTGCCAAAAATACCCCCAAAAAGCGAAAAACCGCTACAAATGCCCCCGGTCCCGCGTCGGATCGTGATGCACCCCCAACAGATGCCGCATCCGCACCCGAGTGGGAGGCACCGCGCACCGAGCAAGCATCCGAGCCCGAGCTTCCGCGCATAGAGATGCTGCCCGTGGCGATCCCCGCGGGAGAGATGATACAAAGCGGCGAGCATGAGGTTTCCGATGCACATCCCACTGTTGATTTCCCCGAGAAAATGCGGCGCAGCTTCTTTTTGCGTCTTGCCTTTCTTGTTGCCGTGGCTGCCGTGCTGGTGGTATCCGCTTATATTTACCACAACCGTCCCGCCGTTTACACCGAGCAAACAAGCTCGGTAAACTTTCTCTATCAGGCAGCAGAGGACCGCACCGTGATCCTTGTCAACGGCACCGAGCGGGGTGCTGTATCGGGCACCGTTTCCGAGAAAC
Organism: uncultured Lachnospiraceae bacterium; assembly: GCA_964583425.1. GTDB lineage: Bacteria > Bacillota > Clostridia > Oscillospirales > CAG-272 > Firm-07. The sequence goes on along the minus strand of CAZOWH010000002.1, from coordinate 1,327 downwards.
TGTTCAGCGGGCGCGGGGATGCTTGTGCCGCGGTGATCGGCAACACGCTTTACATCATCAAGGGCAAAAATGTAATGCCGATCGCCGAGGCGGTGCTGGATTTCACGCTTTCTGCCGACGGTGATGCCCTTGCTTATCGCACGGCGCCTGCCAACCTTTATTACCGTGAAACGGGCAAAAAGGATGAGCCGTCTCTGATCTCAAAGGAATGCTACAGCTCGGCGTATTGCCTTTCCGCCAGTGGGCGTGAGCTGGCATATACCGCAAGGGATGAGGCGGGGGTTTCGCGGCTGCGCATCGAATCCTATTCGGGCAGCAGACCGTATATTGAAAATGTGGCGGGCTTTTCGCCCGTGGCAGTCAGTGACAAGTGCCGTTACATCTACTATACCGACCAAAACGGCGCGCTCTTTATCTTTGAGAGTAAGACCGCAAGCAAGATCAAATGTGCCGACAAGCCCGATCTCACCTCCCTGATCTTTAACCGTGATTTTACCGAGGTGCTCTTTACCGAGAACGGCGGCACCGTGTTTTATGCCGAGGGCGAGCGCCAACAGATCGTAGGTGCTGCCGCAACCCAGTATCTGCAGCTGCTGCCCAACCGCCGCGTGGCAAGCCGCACGCTGCAGGGAGGCATGCAGTATATGCTGAGCAGCTTTTATAAAAATTACTTTTATCATGCCTCGGGCACGGCGAAGCAGCTTACCTATCTCGATCAAAAGGGAAATTTGCAGGAAATTTCCTTTGTGGATGATGTTTCAACCGTTACCGTGACCGATAAGGGTGTTTACTTCCTGCTGACAAATGTGGTAAGCGAGGAAAATACACACTGTGTGCTGTGGCACGCACCAAAGGGAAAGGTCGAACCGGAGCGCGTGGATTGGGGCGTTTCCCGCTATTGTACCAATATTGATGGCAGCCGTGTGATGTACACGGGCTATGAGGATGCACTCTATATCTATCGTGCCGAAACGGGCTCCGCGCGTCTTTGCGACAGCATCATCGCCAAAAGCCTTGCCGTTACCACCGACGATCTTTTCTGCTTTTATCGCGAGGAGGGTGTGTTGACGGTCAGCGATAATGGCGGCGAGCTGCGCGATCTCGCCACCGATGTGGTTGGATTTGCGGTGGATACGCATGCCCTGTATTACTTCACTGCCCCCCTTGAGGATGGCACCTTTACCGTCTATGTCAATTACCGCAACGAGCGCATCAGCGACCTCCTCTTGGAGGGTGTTACCGCAATGCAATGATCATCAAAAAGCCGCCACGGTAGCGAGTTTTGCTACCGTGGCGGTGTTTTTATGATAAAATTATTTCAGCGCTT
>CAZOWH010000001.1:0-29077 GCA_964583425.1 uncultured Lachnospiraceae bacterium | reverse complement strand
TAGACCGCAAGGAAAAGGGACAGGGCGAAAAGGGTGCTATGCAGGAGATCGAGGAGCAGTTCGGTTTCCCCGTGTATTCCATCGTTGATGTTTACGATATCATCGAATATCTTGAGGAAGATCCCAAGAACGAAGAAAACGTGACGCGCATCAAAAACTATCTTGCCATCAACGGCGCTGCGCGTCAATAAGACAGAACATAATTTGCCAAAAGGAAAGGATAAAACATGAAAAGTGTAGTTGATATTCTCGATCTTTCGGTAACGGAGGTTGATGAATTACTCGCTGTGGCGGAGGATATCATTGCCAATCCCGCCAAATATGCCGAGGTCTGCCGCGGCAAAAAGTTGGCTACGCTCTTTTTTGAGCCCTCCACCCGTACCCGCCTTTCGTTTGAAGCGGCAATGTATGAGCTGGGCGGTAATGTGATCGGCTTTTCCTCTGCCAGCAGCACCTCTGCGAGCAAGGGCGAAAGCGTAGCCGATACCGCAAAGGTTATCAGCTGCTATGCCGATATTATTGCCATGCGCCATCCCAAGGAGGGCGCGCCTTTGGTTGCCGCCAACAATGCGGGCATTCCCGTGATCAATGCAGGTGACGGCGGACATCACCATCCCACCCAAACGCTTGCCGACCTTTTGACCATCAAGCGTGAAAAGGGCAAGTTCTCGGGGCTTACCGTCGGCTTTTGCGGTGACCTGAAGTTTGGTCGCACTGTGCACTCGCTCATCACTGCGCTTTGTCGCTACGAGAACATCAATTTTGTAATGATCTCGCCCGATGAGCTGAAGCTGCCGGGCTACGTCAAAAACGAAATTCCCGCAGGCAAGGGCTTTACCTATACCGAGACAACCGATCTTGAATCGGTTATGCCCACGCTGGATATTCTTTATATGACACGCGTGCAGCAGGAGCGCTTTACAGATATTGACGAATATCTGCGCCTGCGTGATGCCTACATCATCAATCCTGAAAAGCTGGCAACAGCCAAAAAGGATCTCATTATTCTGCACCCGCTACCTCGCGTAAACGAGATCAGCGTGGCTGTGGATGCCGATCCGCGTGCCTGCTACTTCAAGCAGGTAAAGAACGGTAAGTATATGCGTATGGCACTGATCCTCAAGCTTCTGCGAGAGGCAGAGGGAAGCGGCGTAAGCGAGATCAAGGCGGATGGTGACACTTATCTTTACGATTTCAAGTGCGATAACCCGCGCTGCATCACCACCACCGAGCAGGAGCTGAAGCAGGTATTCCGTGTGGTTAGCCCCGAAAACCGTATCTGCCGCTGTATTTATTGCGATACCAAGAAGAAATATTAAGCCTTATGGATAAGATCGTATCAGAGCTTCTTATTTACGGCGATATGCCGCGCGACAGCATTTTAATGGAGCTTGCCGCTATTTGCCGTTGCGTGCGAGAAGAGGATTTTGACAAGGAGGAGCTTGTAGGGCGGGTGTACCGTCAGGTCAAGCGCCTGCTTGTGCTTGCCACCGATTTTGGCTTTGACCATAATCTTTGGCAGAATTATCTCACCTTTTTGCTGATGACCGATGAAAACCCTTTTACGCTGACCTGTGAGAAAATGGGTGTGCGTGAGGGAAGCGTCAATCATTTTGCCAAAAACGATTTTGCGGCTTTCTTAAGGCTCTTTCATTATGATTTTGCACCGCTTGAGCAAAAGCTTGGCATTGATTGCTTTTCTTGCCTTACCGACTACCGTGCCATTGAAAAGCCCGAGCTTATGTATAACAGGAGCGTGAGTGAAAAGGTGCAGGCGCTCTCCGCGGAGCTTGCTGCCGCTACCACCACCGAGGAATTTTTCTCGCGTGTGACCGCGTTTTACGGTGCATTTGGCGTTGGGCAGTTTGGTCTTAACAAGGCGTTTCGTGTGCAAAGCGGCACCGATCACCGCGTGATCTTTCAGCCGATCAGCAATATGGAAAGGGTCATGCTTGCCGATCTTGTCGGCTACGAGCAGCAAAAGCAGCAGCTGGTGGAAAATACCGAGGCTTTTGTTTCGGGCAAGCGTGCCAACAATGTGCTGCTTTACGGTGACAGCGGCACGGGCAAGTCTACCAGCATTAAGGCGATTGTCAACGAGTTTTACCCGCGTGGTCTTCGTATGATCGAGATCTACAAGCATCAGTTTCAGGATCTCTCACAGGTCATTGCGCAGATCAAAAACCGCAATTATAAGTTTATTATTTACATGGACGATCTTTCCTTTGAGGAGTTTGAGATCGAATACAAGTTCCTCAAGGCAGTGATCGAGGGCGGGGTAGAGACCAAGCCCGATAATGTACTCATCTACGCAACCTCAAACCGCCGTCACCTCATTCGCGAAACATGGGGGGATCGCAATGATGTACAGATCACAGATCAGGATGTTCACCACTCCGATACCATGGAGGAAAAGCTCTCGCTTGCCACCCGCTTTGGTGTTGCCATCAACTACTCAAAGCCCACAAGAGACGAGTATTATGCCATTGTGGAGGAGCTTGCCGTGCGTCACGGAATCGTCATGCCACAGGAGCAGCTCCGTTTACTTGCCAACCGTTGGGAGCTACGACACGGCGGCATTTCCGGTCGCACCGCACAGCAGTTTATCAACCATTTAATAGGAGGCGGCAAATAAATATTGCCAACTCGCGATTACAATAGCCAATAAAGGAGAAAAACATGTTTCCTACGCCCTGCAACTTACAAATTTATCCCTCGGTCGTTCCTGTAAAAAAGGAAGTTGAAATGATTATTGCCCCCCTCGAGCGCTCCTTTTTGCTCTATGAGGGTGAGACATATGAGCTTGTGATCGTTCCTACCGCTGCGGATGAGGAAGCCTACAGCTCCCCCGCACACCACGAGCATCTGACCTTGGTTGCCAAGGATGGCGTGCTGCGTTTTTCCTATACCTATGAAAAAGAGCAGGAATACACCTTTGTTCTTAAGTATAATGAAAAGGAAATGCAGCGCTTTGCCGCGTATGCGCTGGAAAGCGATCTTTACCCCCTTCGCCCCTTAAAGGGAGACCTGCATGGTCACAGCTTCCGCTCCGACGGCAAGCGCGATCCCGCTGCACTTGCGGGTCATTACCGTGAGCAAGGCTACGATTTCTTTGCACTCACCGACCATAACCGCTATTATCCGGGCGCTGAGATCGATGAGGTGTACGAGGGCGTAAGGCTTGGCATTACCCGCGTGAAGGGCGAGGAGGTGCATGCCCTTGGCAGCGTGGTACATATTGTGCATGTAGGCGGCAACACCAGCGTTTGTGAGCGCTATGTCAATAATCATGAGGGCTTCTTTGCGGAGCTTGCACCCTATTTTGATAAAATTCCCGAAAATGTGCCCAAGCAGTATCACGATCGCTATGCCAAGTGCCTGTGGGCAGTGGATCATATTCACAAGGCGGGCGGTATTGCCATTTTCGCGCATCCCTATTGGAAGCCCGAAAAGAGCATGACGAGCAACGTTTGCGAGGAGCTTGCCGAGATCCTGATCAAAAGCGGTATGTTTGATGCGTACGAGCTGATGGGCGGTATCGGTCGTGTGGGCAATAACCGTTCTCTTGCTTTTTGGAACGAGATGCGTGCTGAGGGATGTAAGATTCCCGTGGTGGGCTCCAGTGACGTGCATGCCGTTGAAAAAGAGCCCTTCGGCAATTATTTTACCATCTGCTTTGCCACCGAAAACAGCAACGAGGCTATTATTGATGCAGTGAAAAACGGTCTTTCGCTTGCCGTGGAGGCAACCGGCGCCGAATATGGCAGAGAATATCGTTGCTACGGCAAGCTGCGTCTTGTCAACTATGCACAGTTCCTGCTCAAAAACTATTTTGTGCCGATGCAGAGAATTTGTCAGGGTGAGGGCGTTGCCATGCGTACCTACGCCATGTGCGATGCACCCAAGGCACTGATCGAGGTGCAGGTAGAGCAGAGCGAAAGCTTCCGCCAGCGCTTCTTTGGTCAAAAGCCTGCGCTCCTGCCGAACGGTAAGATCATTGATTTTATCGCACGTGCGCGTGACCGACAGCTGAAGGGTCCCATCAGTAAGGGCTCTACTCTCCTAAATGTGACAAAGGTTTCAAGACAGATTTAATTTAAGATTTCACAGTGCTTTCGGAGGGAATTGCTATGAAATACGGATTGCAGCTATATAGTGTGCGCGATCTTGCGAAGGAAAGCTTTGAGCAGGCCCTGAGGCAGGTTGCCGAAATGGGCTATGATATGGTAGAAATTGCAGGCTTTTTTAACCATCCCGCCGAAGAGGTAAGGTCAATGCTTGATCATTACGGACTTAAGATCTGCAGCACGCACACCGGCTACCGCGATCTCTTTACGCATTTTGAGGAGACATTGGATTACCACAAAAGGGTTGGCTGCCAAAACATTATTTTGCCGAGTGCCCCCTTTTCCATCAAAGAGGATATCGACTATACAGTTGCCTGCATCAACCGCTTTCAGCCTGTGCTTGAGGCGGAGGGCATGAAGCTCCATTACCACAATCATTCGGGCGAGTTTTTGCCCAATCAGGATGGGCTGATCGCACAGGATGAGCTTGCCAAGCGTACAGCGATCTTATTTGAGATCGATACCTTCTGGGCTTTCAACGCGGGCTTGCAGCCGCTTGATGTTATGGAGCAGTATCGAGACCGCATGCAGCTTATCCATCTTATGGACGGCATTCCCGCCGATCCTGCCGACTCCGCAAGCCGCGCGGTGGGCAAGTCGCTCGGAAGCGGTTGTGCTCCCATTACCGAGGTGCGCAAGAAAGCGATTGAGATGGGCTTGACTGTGGTTGTGGAAAGTGAAGGCTTAGAGCCCACGGGTCCCGCTGAGGTAAAGCGTTGCATAGATTATCTTCACACGTTGGATGAAGCCGACGGCGTTTAATAAGGTAATATACAATAAACACAGGCGCAGCCGTAGAAGGATCTTACGGCTACGCCTGTGTTTGTTTTTATAATTTACTGTTTAAACGCCTCTCCAAATGCCATTTGGGCAGCGGTACTCTCGCTCTCATCGAGAATGAGATAGCAAATATAACGTCCCTTTTTGAGGATTGTTGCATTTTGATAGCGTTGCAGCTTTTTTGCCAATTCCTCGCTTGGGTAGAGTGAGGCAAGCGAAGCAAGCGAGCTTTTTTCTCCCTCAAGATAAGCTCTGATCCCTTGTTCGGCTACCGTGGCATTGCCGTCATCCTCCAAACGGAAAATGCCAACCTCACGCCCCTCGTCCATATAGATCCTCTCATCGTCGGTCTCCTCGTCAATGTTAAAGTTGCTTTCCGCGTAATCATCGTCGGCAAGCGTGAAATTTTCACTTTCTGAAAGTGCTCCTATGACCGCATCACTGACCTCCCCAAGGGTAGGCTGACTGTTCTCGCGCTTACAGGCGCAAAAAAGCACCGAAAGTGCACATACTATGATAAAAAATCTTTTCATTGCTTCTCTCTGATCTCGTTTTCGTATTTTTTCAGGTTTTCAAAAATGACGTCATAGCCCGCGGCGGTCAGGTGTATACCGTCCTCGCTGTAGCAGTACGCGGGCGCCAGATACCCCTCGCTATCCTTGAGGGGGGTGTTTGCATCTACATAAACCAGCCCGCGGCGCGCGGCAATATCGGCAATCACCGCATTGGCGTTGTCAACCATTTGGTTTGTGATCGCGGTGCATGTACTGCCAACAGGGAAGATCGATTGTAAAATGAGCGTTGTATCGGGCGAGGCTGCCTCGATGGTATTCAGTAGCTTTTCATAGTAGTAGCCAAAGGTATCAAGGTCGTTGCGGTAGTAATAAACGCCGTAATCAATGCCAAGCGTAATAACGAGTCTCGGCGGGCGTACCGTTGCGGCAGCCTCGGCAATTGTCATTTCCTCACCGCTTGTGGGACATACGATCTTTTCATACGTGATGCGGGAGCTTAAATTTAAATAGCGATTTTTTGCCGCCCAGATCTGCGTAGAGCTTTTGCCATCCTTAAGTGGTGCGCGAGAGAGCATATGCGCAGTTGTTGAGTCACCTAGAAAGGTTAAGGTATCAAGAAATGCGGCATCCTGCACGGCAGGTGTCTCTCCATCGCCCATTGCAGTTGCCGCCGCCTTGCCACAGCCGCATAAAAGAATTGCCGCAAGGCAAGCAAGAGATAAAAAAACACGGTTGAAGCGCATGAGAATACCTCCTCTAAAACTTCAACCGTATTATGTGAATTTGTTATTTCTTATATACACTGGTATAATTGGATTTCTCTCGTGTAATACGCTTGATACGTCCCCTCATATAAAGGATCACTCCCATGATCACGGCATAAATCAGCGAAAGCACCAAATAAAGGATAAGAGCCCCTGATGCCGATTGCCCGTCTGCCTTATTGGGCAAAAACAGGAAACACCAAATGCCCGCCATGGTGATGGCATAGTGCAAAAGCACCTTCAGCCACGGGGCAAGCTCGGAATATTTAAAAAGAATGTTTGCGCCGGCAAAAGAAAGCGAAAAGGGCAGAATCAGCATAAGTGCCACGGGATGCATGGCACGTGTGATATCATCGCTGATCAGCCAAAAGAGAAAGATCAGCAAAAATGTGGTTACGGTATAATAAATACAGGCATGACACCCGATCTTTTTGAGATAGTCCTTTTTTTTCATTACGAGACCTCGTTTCAAAACTCTTTTTATATTGTAACATATCATACCCGAAAAGACAAGGCTTTTGCGGAAATTTCATTGTGATAAAGCGTGCTTTCATTGACAGACATTCAAAAAAGTAGTATAATAAATTTAATAAACCGACGGAGGTCGCTATGAAAAAATTTCTGGCTGTTGACGGTAACAGCATTGTAAACCGCGCCTTTTACGGCGTGCGTCCGCTTTCTAATAAAGAAGGCTTTCCCACCAATGCGCTTTTCGGTATGGTGGGTATCCTTGAAAAAAATATTGAAGCTGTAAAGCCCGATTACTGTGCCATTGCCTTTGACCTGAAGGCACCCACCTTCAGACACAAGATGTATGATGCTTATAAGGCGGGGCGCAAGCCAACGCCCGAGGATCTGCTTGCGCAAATGCCTGCCGCCAAGGAGCTTGCCACAGCGCTTGGCTTTACCTGCCTTGAAAAGGAGGGGTATGAGGCAGATGATATTTTGGGTACCATAGCATCGTTTGCAAATGAGACCTGCGATGTCTATTTGCTTACGGGTGACCGTGATGCCTTGCAGCTGATTTCCGAGCATGTGCATGTGCTGCTTGTCACAAATACCGAAACGATCGATTATACCGCCGCACGCTTCCTTGAAAAATACGGTGTTGCCGCCACACAATTTGTGGATGTGAAGGCGCTGATGGGCGATAGCTCCGACAATATCCCCGGCGTGCCAGGTATTGGCGAGAAAACTGCTCTCAAGCTGATTGCCGAGCACGGCTCACTTGACGGGGTGTACCGTGACCTGCCCGATGCCGTGCTGACACCCTCTGTGCGCCGCAAGCTGGAGGAGGGAAAGGAGAGCGCCTATCTCTCACAAAGGCTTGCTACCATTTGTAGGGAGGTGCCGATCGCAGCCGATTCCACCTGCTACGAGTACAACGGATTTGATCATGCGGCACTCCTTCAGCTTTTTACAAAATTTGAATTTAACGCATTCATTAAACGCTTTGGGCTCACCGAGGCAGCACCCGCAAGCAACGAGGTAGGCGAGCTTTCGATTGATACGCTGACCGCAGCTGATGCTGCTGATTTTTCGCGGGAATTTGTATTTGATATCGGCGAAGCCGGTGCTTTTGTATCGGACGGCACCAAAATCGGCAGGCTTGCAGATAACGATGCCATTGTGGCGTTTATCAAGAAAAGCGGTGCCACGGTGATCTGTCACGATGCCAAAAGCGTTTACAAGGAGCTTGCAAAGAGGGGGATCACCTGGCGCGGCTGCCATTTTGACACCATGCTTGCTGCCTATGTTTTGAATGCCGCTGAAAATGGCTTTGATCTGCCGCGTCTTTCGCTTGCTTATCTTGGCGAGCAGGCAAAGGCTGCACCTATGCATTTGCTGACGGTGCTGGCACTCAAAAAGGAGCTTGAAAAGCGCATTCTTGAGCTCGGGGCTGAAAAGCTGCTTTACGAGATCGAAATGCCGCTTTGTCGTGTGCTGACCGATATGGAGCTGGTCGGCTTCCGCGTGGATGCCGAGGGGCTTGCCGCGTATGGTGCACAGCTCTCCATGGTGGCGGAGGATCTTGCAGCACGCATCTATTTTGCCGCAGGTAGGGAATTTAACATCAATTCGCCAAAGCAACTCGGTGAGGTGCTTTTTGAGCGGCTTGGGCTCCCGCACGGCAAAAAGACCAAGACCGGCTATTCCACCAATGCGGAGGTGCTGGAAAAGCTCCGTCCCTATCACCCGATCGTTGAGGATATTCTTGATTACCGTCAGGTGACCAAGCTGAACAGCACCTACGCCGAGGGACTCTTAAAGCAGATCGAATCGGATGGGCGCATTCACACCACCTTCAAGCAAACGGGAACCGCCACAGGGCGTCTCTCCTCAGCAGAGCCGAACCTGCAAAACATTCCCATCCGCACCGAGCTTGGCAGAGAATTACGGCGCTATTTTATCTCAAAAAACAGCAATTATTTGCTAATTGATGCAGACTACTCACAAATCGAGCTTCGCTTGCTTGCCGCCATGGCAAATGATCAAGCAATGATCGAGGCGTTTGAAAGCGGCGAGGATATCCATGCCGCCACTGCCGCCAACGTATTTGGCGTGCCGCTTTCTGCTGTCACGCCCGAGCTTCGCAAGCGCGCCAAGGCGGTGAATTTTGGTATTTTATACGGTATGGGTGCGCATAGTCTTTCCGAGGATCTGCACATTTCCATGGCGCAGGCAAGAGAGTATATTGCCAATTACTTTGCCGCATATCCCGGCATTGATGCCTATCTCAAAAATGTTGTCGACGAGGCAAAGGAGCAGGGCTTTGTGACCACTCTTTTTGGTCGCCGTCGCTACATCCCGGAGTTGAAAATGCAAAATAAAAACATGCAGCACTTTGGTGAGCGCGTGGCAATGAACAGCCCGATACAGGGAACGGCGGCGGATATCATCAAATTTGCCATGATCCGTGTTGCGGCAGAGCTGAAGGAGTTGGAGCTGGATGCACGCCTTGTGCTGCAGGTACACGATGAGCTGATCATCGAAGCACACCGCGATGTGGCGAGCGTTGCAAAGGATATTTTGATCAAGGAAATGGAAAGCGCCGCAAAGCTTGCGATTGCTCTCAAGGTTGGTGTTGCGGAAGGAGTGAATTGGTATGACAGCCATTAACAGAAAAAGCGGTGTCTTGATGCACGTATCCTCATTGCATGGTGAGTATTCGATTGGTTCGTTTGGTAAGCCTGCCTTTGAATTTGTGGATTTCCTTAAAAAAAGCGGCTTTTCCTATTGGCAGGTGCTACCGTTCTGCATTCCTGATGAATGCAATTCTCCCTATAAATCCGAGGCATCCTTTGCGGGCAATCTTTATTTTATCGATCTACCGTTGCTTGCCGCCGAGGGGCTGCTGACAACAGCGGAGCTGGAGAGTGCTAAGCAGAAAACGCCCTTTGCCGTGGAGAGTGAGCGCTTGGCGGCTGAGCGCGAGACATTGCTACGCCTTGCCGCCTCGCGCGCCCAAAATCGCGCCGAAATTCTCTCATTTGTCAAGGCGCGCCCACAGATCGACAACGCTTGCCGATTTCTTGCCCTAAAGCGCGCCAACAACGGCGCACCGTGGCAGGCGTTTACAGTGCTTGAGGCTGGCGAGGAGGATTATTTCTATTTTGCCTTTACGCAGTTTCACTTTCACAGGCAGTGGCAGGCAGTCAAATCCTACGCCAATGCCAAGGGTATTTCTGTGATCGGCGATATTCCGATCTACGTTGCTGCCGATAGTGCGGATGTGTTTGGTTATCGCGATCAGTTTTTGCTGAACGAGGAGGGGCATCCCACTGCGGTTGCGGGCGTACCGCCCGATTATTTTGCCGCGGACGGGCAGCTGTGGGGCAATCCGCTTTACAATTGGAAGAAAATGAAAGAGGATGGCTTCGCTTGGTGGCGTGAACGCCTTGCCTTTATGCTGGAGCTGTTTGACGGCGTGCGCATTGATCATTTTCGCGGCATTGAGGCTTTCTGGAGCGTGCCTGCTACCGCCAAAACGGCAAAGGAGGGCAAATGGGTAAAGGGGCCCGGCATGGCGCTTGTTAAGGTATTAAAGGAGATCGCAGGAGATAAGCTGATCATTGCCGAGGATCTTGGTGATATCACCGATGCCGTGAAAAGGCTGGTGAAGAGCAGCGGCTTTCCCGGTATGCGTGTGTTTCAGTTTGCCTTTCTCGGTGACCCTGCAACACCGCACCTGCCGCATACATACGAGCAAAACTGTGTTGCCTACACGGGCACGCACGACAACAACACCTTGCTTGGGTACGTGTGGGAGCTGGATGATGCCACAAGAGCCCAAATGCTTGAATATTGCGGCTATACCGATGCCGATTGGGATAAGGGCTACGATGCCATATTGCGCACTATGATGCTCTCGCACGCAGGGCTTGTCATTTTCCCCATTCAGGATCTCTTGGGCTTCGGCTCAGATACCCGTATGAACACCCCGGGCAAATCAGAAGGCAACTGGGGCTACCGTATTACAGGGGAACAGCTTTTGGGGCTTAATGCTGCCAAATACCGCCGTTTCAACGAGCTTTACGGCAGATCGTGAGGAAAATATGGACGAAAAAAGATTTGAACGCATTTATAAGCAAGGTGTTATGGATGTTGTGGAAATTTGGGTAGACCGCGAAACGGGCGTAAACTACATCTTCCGCCAAAGCGGCTACGCAGGTGGTATCACCCCACTGCTTGACCGCGAGGGCAAGGCTGTAGTTTCTCCTATCACGAAATAAACGCCATTATGAATAGCAAATAAAAATCCACCCGCGGGTGGATTTTTATTGGATTGAAAACGCTTATTTCAGTACGGAAAGATCATGCATATCAATCGTAACAGTCTCACTTGCATGATAATGTCGCGCTACATGCTCGAGAAGCCAGCAGCTGGAGGAGAATTGGCGTATGATGGCAACGGGCTTTTCTCGTTCCGGTATCATGAAGGGCTCGAGTGCTTCAAAGCGTGCCTTTGAGGTAGGCCAAAGAACAACTTCCGGCGCAACCCTTTCGTAAAAGGGAATAAAGCCGCCCGCAAGACCATGATGCGTGGCTTGCAGAACATCGCTTTTGAGATAATCGCCATAGACCCCAGTCATAGGCTCGACCAGATCTCGCCATGCATCCGAGGGTGCCATAAAGGTTTTGCCGTTACTGAACGTGAAACGCACGCAAAAGGAATTTTGATTGGTGGTCTTCATGGGACGGGGCCAAAAATCCTCCCAGGTCATTAAAAATTCCGCTTCACATCCGGGGAGCAGAAGCTTTTGTCCGCTATGCATGACCCATATTGGGGTATTGGGAAAATGTGTATCGAGAATTTCCTTCATGCGATTTTGCCAGCGAACCTGATGTGCCTCCGCCGCACACCACTCGGTATCAAGATCGGGAAAGTTATACCCAAACAACGAAAGCTCCACACGGTCGCCATACTCAATGAGAAACTCCTGACACAAATGAATATGGTCATTGTGCGCGTGCGAGATCAGCCACGCCACAATATGAGGCTTTGCGTGATGTGCGGGCTTATGTGCGTAAAGAAATTCCAATAAATGATCTCGGTCGGTATCGTTCTTTTTGCCGCCGTCAAGGATCAAAAAGCTGCCGTCGGAAAGGGTAATAACATCGGATTCACCCGCTTCAAACTCAACAAGCCCCATCTGTGTAACGGTAAGCGGATGATCGCCACCGACATCGGGCATTTTTGTTGCGGGCAGATAGCCGCGCTTACCGTATATCACGCGCAGCTCCTTTAAAGTGGGATAAAAGCACAGATGTACCTCGTCTGTTGCGGTCACACAGGTGGCAAAGCGGTTATCGGCAATGCAATTTTCACTGTAAAGTGCAACATCTGCTGCAAGCAATGCGGCGCGGTAGGCTTCATACGCCGCAGAGGTGACATCGGTATAGAGCAGCAGGGTGTTTTCATTTTTTTCATTGCGATAACTGCCGCCGTCCTTAAGGCTCTCGCCAAGGGACAAAATAAGCTCATGCAATTCCATAAGAGATCCTCACTTTGTCAAGAGATAAATATATTATAAAAAAATAAAAGATAAAAAGATAGTACAATATTGCCATGTGCGGCATGATTTTGTAAAATATTGCTTCTATAAGGATGCCCCGCATGCTTTGTATGCGGGGCAAGGGTTACATCTCTTTTTTCTCGGTGGGAGCAAGCAGCTTTAATATTTCAAAAATGCTTTTGATGGGAATTAACTCAATTCCCGCCTTGATCTGCCGCTTTTCCAGATTACGACAGGGGACCACCGCGCGCTTGAAGCCGAGGCGTGCCGCCTCCTTCACACGGTATTCAAGCCCCGATACGGCACGGCATTCGCCCGAAAGACCAAGCTCACCGATGGCAATGAGGTCGTCTGGCACGGCGCGATCGGTAAGCGATGAGATCAGTGCCATGGCAACTGCAAGGTCAGAGGCGGGCTCATCCAGGCGCATGCCGCCGATCACGTTGATGTAAACGTCATTTGCCGAAAAGCGGAGTCCAAGCCGCTTTTCCAGCACTGCAAGAATGAGGCACAGGCGGTTGTAATCAATGCCGTTTGAGGTGCGGCGTGGCGCAGGGAAGGCGGTAGCGGAGACAAGCGCCTGTATCTCGGCGATCAGCGGGCGTGTGCCCTCCATGGTGCAAACAGCGCAATTGCCCGAGGTGTTTTGCGGTCTGTCCGCAAGCAACATTTCGGAAGGGTTTGCTACCTCAGCAAGCCCCCCGTCGGTCATTTCAAACACACCGATCTCGTTGGTCGAGCCGTAACGGTTTTTGATGGCGCGAATAATGCGATAGGTCTGCTGGCGCTCGCCCTCAAAATAAAGCACGGCATCAACCATGTGCTCTAAGATCTTTGGACCCGCAATACTGCCCTCCTTGTTGACGTGCCCCACAAGGATCACCGAAATATTATCCGCCTTTGCCTTGTTGATCAGTGCAAGTGCCGTTTCACGCACCTGCGTGACAGCACCTGCGGTCGAGGCAATATTTTCACTGTAAATGGTCTGGATCGAGTCAACGATCGCCACGTCGGGCTTCACACGGTCTATCTCACCGAGTATTTTTTCGATATTGGTTTCGGTGAGGATCGAGAGATTTTCGCCCTGCACGCCAAGGCGCTCAGCGCGGAGCTTTAGCTGACCGCCCGATTCCTCGCCCGAAATATAGAGCACACGGCGGCGTGCGCCGAGAATGTCGGAGATCTGCATCAAGAGCGTGGATTTACCGATGCCGGGTTCACCCGAGAGCAGTACCACGGAGCCCAGCACCAAGCCACCGCCAAGCACGCGATCCAGCTCACAAAGCCCTGTTGCCGTGCGGATATAAGAAGGCATTTCCATCTCGCGATACGGCGTGGCGCGATGTTCACCCGTGCGTGTGGTCAGTGCATGGCGCGCGGCGGCAGCGGGTGAAACGCTCTTTTTTTCTTCCTCCACTACATCCTCCACAAAGCTGTTCCACGCACCGCAGGAGGGGCATTTGCCCATCCATTTCGGCGATTTATATGTACATTCCGAACAGATGTAAACTGTCTTGAGACCTTTCATTTCAACCTCCAAGTTACTACTGATAGTAGTATACCATGCTTTAGGAATTCTCGCAAGTGCCGTTGCCGATTTTTTTGGAAATTGAAGCAGCAATGGCAAGCGCAAGCTGCTTTTGATAGTCGTCGCTTGTTAATTTTTCGCACTCGGCAGGATTTGAGATAAAACCGCATTCAATCAGGATCGCAGGATTTTCGGCGTGCCGCAGTAAGTAGATGGAGGAGGTTGCAGCCTTAATTTTGCGGTTGTTTTGGGGCTGTAGCAGTGTCTTGACGCCTAATTGCACCTCCTTGGCGAACTCAGCCGATTGCGCATTGTTTTCGGAATACCACACCTGTAGCCCCTCGCAGGCAACGCTGGGGTAGGTATTCATATGGATGCTTACGAATATGCTATCCGGATACTCTTTTGAGACCTTTAGCCTATTGGTAAGGTCAGATTGCTTTACACGTCCCTTTTTTGCATCGGCGTCGGCAAGTGAGCGATCCTCGGTGCGCGTTTCTACCACTGTGTATCCCATCACGCGCAGCAGAGCGGCGATTCTTTGCGATATTTTTAAATTTAGCTCCTTTTCCACCGTGCCGTCAGCGCCTGTGGCACCGCCGTCAATGCCGCCGTGCCCTGCATCAAGCACGATCACGGGCAGTGTATCGGTCGTCCCACCCGCTGCTATTGTGCTTTGCGGTTCGAGATAGAGCCTTGCCAGCGAGGAAAAGAGAAGGGCGACGGCAAGAAAGCATAGTGTAAAGGAAAGCCAGGGTAATTTTTTTAGCATAAATTTTCACCTCACTCAAAATATAGGTGAGGAAAGTTCCGTTTATGAATATAAAAGCGCCCGAGCTTACACTCGGGCGCTTTTATATTAAAGAGATTCCAAATATTTTACGACGTCGCCGACGGTTACAAACTCATTGGCAGCATCCTCGGAGATCTCAATACCGAATTGCTCCTCGCACATCATCACAAGATCGGCAAGCTCAATGGAGTTGATGCCAAGATCCTTTGAAAGCTCTGCGTCAAGCGTGATCTCACTTGCGTCAAGTTGCAGCTCATCAATGAGAATTTGCTTTACTTTATCAAACATAAAAACAGTCCTCCAAAAATTATTATATTTATTATATAGTTAGTTGAGAATTTTGTCAAGATATTTTCGGCAAATTAAGGCAAATGTGACATCGGCGCGTAATATGATTGACATTTTTCGGCAAAAAAAGTATAATGAAATTGTCAAGGAAGGGAGGAAAATATGGCAATATTGAAAAAACGCCCGTTGGCAGCGGCTTGTATTGTTTTGATTCTTTCCGCGGCTTGGGGATATTTTTTAAGCCTTTTGTGGTCTGCAGTTTTGCTGGTAGCCGCTACGATACTTTTTCTTGTATTTTTCGTCATCTCGCTTTGGCGCGGCTTTTCTTATCCGAGGTTGTATTTGATGCTTTTATGCCTTGGGCTTCTACTGGGGCTTGGGCGCAGTATGCTTGACCGACGGCAAGGCGAGCAATTGAACAATTTGATGGGCTCAGTCGTCACGGCAAAATTTGAGGTGGAGGAGGTAAGCTATACCAACGCCTATTCCTCCGAGCTGATCGTGCACCTTGAAGCGCTGAACGGGGAGGAGGCACGCGGAAAGGCTGTACTCCTGCTCTCCTATGCCACACCTTTTTTGCGGGGGGATCTTGTCAGCGGCAGCTTTGTGATCGAGCCCCTGACCTATGAAAATTTTTATGAAAATCAGCAATATCAGTATCGTGCTAAGGGCTGCAGCGCTGTTTTGGTGAGTGAAAGTGCAGAGGGGCTGATCCTGTCCGGTACTGTCGCACATCCGATACGTGATTGGTGCGAAAGCTTGCGTCTATCCCTTGTTGCAACAGTTTCAACACATGTGAAGGGTGAGGCAGGCGCGCTTTTAAATGCTATGCTCCTTGGCGCAAGAGAAGAACTTTCCGACAGCACACGGCTTGATTTTCAGCGTGCGGGTGTTTCACATCTGCTGGCACTCAGCGGATTGCACATCGGTATTCTGGCGCTGCTGTGTGACCGTTTGTTTTGGGCTTTCGGCGCAGATAAAAGAATCAGGATCGCGGCAACACTCCTTTTGCTGCTCCTCTACTTGATGATCACGGGAGGTTCACTTTCTACCGTGCGTGCCGTCTTGATGATCCTGATGCTTTATTTGGCCTTTTTCTGCAAGGAGACCTCTGATCCGCTGACCTCGCTTTGTCTTGCAGCGGCACTGATTTTGCTTTGGCAGCCGTATGCGATATTCAGCACCTCCTACCAAATGACAGTTCTGGCAACCTTCGGTATCCTTGCCTTTGGCAGGGCACAGCATATGTTGCTTTCCATTTTGCCAAAGCGGAAGGGGCGCGTCGGATTTTTGTTGCGGGGCGTTCGAGCGGTACTCTCATCCCTGCTTGTCACATGCTGCGCGGGATTGTTTGTTCTTCCCGTACAATGGATCACCTTTGGTGAGATGTCAGTGATAACGCCACTCTCCAACATTATTCTCATTCCGCTTACCACGCCTTTTTTGGTGCTGGGGCTCGGTGTTTTATTGCTGTTTCCGATCAAGCCCTTTGCGCTTGCCTGTGAGCTACTGGGAAGGCTGATGCTTTTTATATCGTCGGTGCTGGCGAAGCCAGATGTTATGGTTTCCTTGCAGTATGATTTTGTGCCGTATATATTGCTGATCTGTTTTATTCTCAGTGCTTTGCTTTTGTTGCTCGATCTTAAAAAGCACGCGTGGCTGGCGCTTTCGCCGATCGTCCTATTTGCAGTATCCTTCACCATCGCACTTCTGATATATCAGCATGCCACTGCAGGACAGATCACCGCAATCTATCGCGCGTCGGGCAAAAACGAGGGCATTTTGCTTGTGGGGAATGGTGACGCCATGCTTTGTGATCTCTCAAACGGCAGCGTCGCACAGCTGCAAAGCAGCTGGACATTACTAAAGGAGGCTGGTGCCACGGAAATCGACGTTTTGATGCTGACACATTATCACAGTGCTCAAAAGGCATCCTTCGCGCGTTTTTGCGAGCGTGTGACGGTACGGGCGCTTTGGCTGCCACCGCCGCAGAATGAAAGTGATCTGCAGATCTTTCTTGCACTAACGGATACTGCATTGAGAGAAGAAATTGAGGTAACTGTGTACGACTATGATACCGCACTAACCGTATTCGGAGGCGGCACTCTTTCTGTCAGCGCGCCATATGTTCAAAAGCGCTCAACCGAGTCGGCAGGCTCCCTCACACTTTCTTTCGGCGAGAGCGTACTGCATTATGAAAGCGCAGCACTTTCGGAATATAAGCGCGCCGCGGGCGTGCCGGAAATGACCGTGGATGCCGATCTCTTTATCCTTGGTTCCCACGGTCCCATACCGCATGATACCGTCACATCTGCGGCGACAGGGGGAAGCACGGTGCTGATTCCCAATGAAGAAATTTTACGCTGGCTTGCCGTGCGCGAGGATATTTCTTATATCGTGTATCCCGAGGTATATCACTTTCTTTTACAATAAATTATCAAATTCGACAAGGCTCTCATAGGATAATAGAGAAGAGCAGTATTTGCTCTTGAATCTTTTGGAGGAGGAACCAAATTCCTATGGGAGATAACAGATTTTCCGCTCTCGGCAATGGCGCGGGGAATAACGGTGAGCGTTTCGGTATTGAGACCTCGCGTATTCTTGATGCCTGCCGCGACAGGGATTGCTTCGAGGATGTACGCGTGTTCCTGACCGCTACGGGTGAGGAATTGATTGCCCGCACGGGAAATGTTCGTGTGAAATGTGCCGAGATCGTGGCATCCAATATTTCGGTCGATCCCGTACAGTTTAACAGCGGATTTTTTACGGTGCTTGCAAGATTTTACGTGAGATGCGAGTTTGAGGTCTGTGTGCCGATGGGGCAATCTCAAACCATTGAAGGTATTGCCGTCCTTGAAAAGCGCGTGGTGCTCTTTGGCGGCGAAAGCAATGTCAGCGTGTTCCGCAGCAAGGCGTGCGACAATTTCTGCTCCGCGCCCGATCCTGTTTGCTGTGCACACAATAATCCCGAGGCTGTGATCGAGGTGGTACCGCTTGTGGTGCTCGGTGCGCGTATCGTGGAGGAGTGTGATTGCCATTGCTGCTGCTGCGCATGTGATATTCCGTCGATTGTGACCGATGGGCTGAACGGTGCACTGAACGGCGAGGAGAACGGCGACAACCGCCATCTTACGATTTCCTTGGGACTGTTCTCGGTGATCCGTCTCGTGCGTGACGGACAGCTTTTGGTGGAGGCAACCGAATTTTGCCTGCCCGATAAGGAATGCACCGCGGCAGCCGATGAGGATCCCTGCTGCACCTTTAAGCAGATGCCTTTCCCGACCTCTGCCTTTTGCCCCAATACCGTAGCGCCCACCGCAAACGGTAACGGTAATGGCAATGGTCGCGGCAGATGCTGCGGTAATTCCTAAAGCTATAAAAAGCAGGGGCAACTTGTGCCCCTGCTTTTTATGCTTACATCAATTATTGGTTTTCTTCGCCTTGCGCCATTTGAAGGGAGAGCAGTTATAGCGAGCACGGAATTGATTGTGGAAGAAGCTGGTGTTCTCATACCCCACGGCAATGATGATATCACCCACAGGCAAATCAGTGGTCTCAAGAAGGCGCAGCGCCTCCTTGAAGCGCTCCTCCTGCAATAGCTGGCTGAAGGTCATGCCGCATAACTCACGTACACGCTTTGAAAGATAGGGAACACTGAGCCCCAGCTTTTCCGCAAGCTCGGTAAGGGTGGCGGTGCGGAAGTCGGTGCGCAGATATTCCTCTATGCGCGCCTGCAGTAGCTCGGAATCGGAGCGATGGCGTGCTGCGGCAATCATGCACTCGGGGAGCTCGGCAAAATGACGCAGGATCAGTGCCACGGTGCTTTTTAAAATATCGGTGCTTAAAATATCATTACCCACCATGGCATAGCAAAGGTTTTCAAAGAGATTTTCAAGTGGGGGCACGCCTTCGGTAGAGAAGAGCATATATTCTGCTTCGCCGTTCGAACGAATATTTTCCGCCATAAAAGAGGAAAGCGGAGAGGAGGCAGGGAGAACGGAGGCAAAGGAATGGAAGCAGTCGGTTGCCAGCAAAACGTTGATGGCAACATCATCCTCACCCGTTTTGCGTACGCTGTGCTGTGTGTGACGGTTGAGTAGAAGCATATCGCCCGCGTGCATCGTTACCTCGCGATGCTTGATCACGTGTGTGACCTCGCCCGAGCAGACATAGGTCATTTCCACATAGTTGTGCCCGTGGGAGGGAAAATCGGTAAAGCGGGTATGACGGCGGAGCGCGATTTGCTCACCCTCCTGCATGAGGCGATGGTGATTGATGATGAACTCCTTGGTGAAGGCGGAATAGAGCTTTTTATTAACCTTTTGCTCGCCCTCGATGATGCGTCTTTCTTCATCATTGATGTGCATTAGGCGCGAGAGAATTTCAGATTTCACGGCGCACCTCCTTATTGGTAGTCGTTGCTTGAAAACAGTATATCATAAAAAAATGTCTTTTTCAAGTGGTTTTGTTAAAAAAAGGTCTATTTTTGTAAAATCACAGTTCTATTATTGTAGAAAAGCATCAAATGACTGCTTTCTGTGCAATCGAGCTCATGCGCATTTCGCCATATAAAGTTATCTCAGCATGGATAAAAAAACACACATTCGAGAGGAAGCAAAGACCTTTTCAAAAGGTGTTTTGCGTGTTAAACTGATATTGTAAAAACTATGTTCCGGAGGAATTTACATATGGGTTACCAGGAAGCCAAACAAAAATATGCCGCGCTCGGCATTGATACCGATGCGGCGCTCGCAAGGCTGAAGGATGTGCCTGTGGCTCTCCATTGCTGGCAGGGTGATGATGTGGGCGGCTTTGACCAAAAGGACAAGGCGCTTTCGGGTGGCATTCAAGCTACAGGTAATTATCCCGGCAAGGCACGCACGCCCGCCGAGCTGATGCAGGATATTGACAAGGTGATCGCGCTGGTGCCGGGCGCGGTCAAGTTGAATCTGCATGCTTCTTATGCGATCTTTGATGAAGAAAATGGCGGCTGGGTAGATCGCGATAAGCTGGAGCCCAAGCACTTTGCAAAATGGGTGGAATTCTGCCGCGCACGCGGTATGGGCTGTGACTTCAACCCCACCTTTTTCAGTCACCCGATGTGTGATCCCTTGACCCTCTCCTCGCCGAACGAGGAAACACGCCGCTTCTGGGTGGAGCACGGAAAGGCGTCTGTGCGCATTTCGCAGTATTTGGCAGATGAGCTCGGTAAGCCCTGTGTTATGAACATTTGGGCAGGGGATGGCTATAAGGATATTCCCGCAGACCGTCTTGGTCCGCGCATGCGCTACAAGCAGTCCTTTGACGAGATCCTTTCCGAGCCCTTTGATAAGGAAAAGGTCTTTCCATGTGCCGAGAGTAAGGTGTTTGGCATCGGTGTAGAGAGCTACACTGTCGGCTCTGCCGAGTGGTGTCTCAAATATGCCGCAGGTCGTGACGATTGCATCTCCTTGATGGATAACGGTCACTACCATCCCACTGAGGTCGTCAGCGATAAGATCTCCGCGATCCTTACTTATGACAAGCACATGGCTCTTCACGTCACGCGCGGTGTGCGTTGGGATTCTGACCATGTGGTGCTCTTTGACGATGAGACCAAGGAGATCTGCAAGGAGATCGTGCGCTGCGATGCGCTTGACCGCGTATTTATCGCGCTGGATTATTTTGATGCCTCTATCAACCGTGTCAGCGCTTGGGTAACGGGCTTCCGCAATCTGCAAAAGGCGTTGCTGTTTGCGCTTCTGCAGCCAAACGACATGATGAAGCATCTGCAGGATAAGGGTGATTTCACCGCGCTTATGGTGCTGCAGGAGGAGCTTAAGACCTATCCCTTTGGCGAGGTGTGGGAGGAGTACTGCCGTATCTGCGGCAAGCCTGCGGACGGAGAGTGGTATCCCGAGATCGTCAAATACGAAAAGGAAATTTTAGCAAAGCGAGGCAACTGACATGAGTATTTTAGATGTAAAGATCATAAAAGATTATATTCGTGCCTGCAATGACGGATGGGAGCAGGGCTGGCACGAGCGCAACGGCGGAAACCTGACCTACCGCATGAGTGAGGAGGATGTGGCACTGTGCCGCCCATACTTCAACGAGCCGCGCGAATGGAACGAAATGGGCGTGTCTGCCGCGCATCTTGGCGGTGAATATTTCCTTACCACGGGCAGCGGCAAGTTTTTCCGCAACGTGGTGCTCGATCCCGCACACTCCATTGGCATTGTTGAGATCAACAAAGAGGGAAGCGCTTGGCGCATTGTTTGGGGTCTTGAGGGCGGCGCGCGCCCCACAAGTGAGTTCCCCAGCCACTTTATGAACCACGCCGTACGCGTAAAGGCGACGAATGGCGCATGCCGCGTGATCTATCACGCACACCCCGCTAACATCATTGCCATGACCTACACAACCCCCCTTACCGCCAAGGCGTTTTCGCGCGCTCTCTGGCAGTCTGCTACCGAGTGCCCCGTGGTTTTCCCCGGTGGCGTTGGCGTGGTAGAGTGGATGGTTCCGGGCGGTGCGGATATTGCGCTTGCCACCTCCAAGCAAATGGAGGAGTTTGAGGCGGCTGTTTGGGCACACCACGGGCTGTTCTGCTCGGGTCCCGATCTTGATATCACCTTTGGCTTGATGCACACCATCGAAAAGGCAGCCGAGATCTACAACCTTGCCATGTCGGCAGGTGGCGGTAAGATCATGCAGACCATTACCGACGATAATCTGCGCGCCATTGCCCGTGACTTTGGCGTGACGCTCCGCGAGGAGTTTCTTGATAACTGATTGCTTTTCAATATATAAAACCTGCGTTTAGGCTTGTACCCTAAAGAACAGCTCTGTAAAAATACGGCATATCTCGAAAGAGGTATGCCGTATTTTTGCATTTGTGTCTGCAAATACAGTGCTTTGTATGTCTTAATGTAACCACCGCTTGGAGTGGTGGAATGAAAGCGTGGAGCAACCGAAAGGCTCCCTCCGATGAGTGTTGCCCTCGGCATGCCGAGGGCGCAAGCTTGTCAAAGACAAGCATTGCGAGCTGGCGCCGTAGGCGACTGAGGGAGAGTGCGAAATGGTAAAATCATTTCAAGCTCAAAGTTGCGCGGGCTCCTTCCGTCACGCTATCGCGTGCCACCTTCCTCCCGGAGGAAGGCTTTTTTACTTCTCACACTGTCGACAGGCAACGTATTCTATTAAATTTCAAATATTGTCTTTGAGGGGCAAAGCTTCGTCGCGGGGCTTTTTTGCATCAAAGCTCTTTACAAATTTGCGCGCGCGTGATACACTTGCTCCTGCCGCAACTCGCGACGTATGAAAGCTGATGCCCAAAAAGGAGAAAAAGACATGAAAGCAAAAAGAATGTTAACAGTCCTTTTATTGGTGCTCCTCTCCATGGCAATGACGGTAGGCTTTACCGCATGCATGGAAGAAGAGAATTACCACACCAAAGCAGATACCGAAGCACTGTTACAAGCACTGGAAACGGCACTTGGCGAAAAAATTGCCGCAAACGAGGCAGCCATTAAGGCACTAAACGATGCACTGACCGCCGCCCATACCGAGGCTGTGGCAACGCTGACCGCAAAGGCTGATGCCACAAAGAACGAGCTTGACACCTTAACTGCTGCTTACAACACGGCAGTTACCGAGATTAACGGCAAGATTACCGCCAATGAAACAGCGATTGGTGCGGCGAAAGCCGAGCTGCAAAGCAAGCTTGATGCCCTTGCCGCTGATCATAACAGCGAAATTGCAACGATCAATGGCCGATTGCCGAATTGCAAAACGCCGATACTGCAAGCGAGGCACGTATTACCGAGCTTGAAAAGCAGGTGGTTGAAATACTTTCCGCACATATAATGTTTTAAGCCATATTTTTTTCCGTTTACTTTCGCTTTTATCTGTGATACAACGACACAAACGCAAGGCAATAATTTTGGAGAAATTAAAAGTCCGAATAAGGTAGGTAATCTCTCTTTACTTTTCAATAGGTGTTCAGTTGAGGTCTTTAACGGGTGCGTTCAGGTATTGCAGCAATCTCACGTCTGTTACCTTTGAAAATACCGTAGGCTGGTGGCGCAGCACTATTGTTAACGCTACAAGTGGCACGGCAATTTCCGCTTCCGCTTTAGAGAATGCTGCCACTGCAGCAACCTATCTGAAATCTACTTATTACGATTCTTACTGGAACCGCGGTTAAAATGTTTTGGCGCATGCCGGTAAAATAAAAACAAAACAGGGAACAGCGGCGTACAATTTGTGCGCCGCTGTCTTTGGGTTGTAAATCTTTGTAGGTAACGCCACCCTTGGCGGCTACACCCCGTAGGGGAGGGGGTGCGGGTAACATTATGCCGGTAAAAGTTTTGCGCAAATAAACCGCCGAAAACGCTTCTTGCGTTTTCGGAGATCCATTCGGGTTTCTTTCTTGAAACCCTCAGGATGACAACGGGGGTGCAAAACACCGCGCACTGTGTATGCGTTTTAGGCTTCCCCTTGAGGGGAGGCTCCTGCGCAGCAGGTGGTGAGGTGTAGGATGCAAAGCATCCGTTTTTTATATTGCATTCTTTGTAGGTACAAATACCCCCCCTTGCCAAACGGCAAGGGGGGGATGATTTTATTCTATTCATTAAAACATCTGCACGTAAGCCTCGCGCTCGGCACCAACGGAAACATACTTGATCTTGCAATCAACAAGCTCCTCAAGCTTCTTTACGTAGGCGATCAGCTCCTTGGGCATATCCTCGATCGTGCGGCAGCCGCTGATATCGCAGTTCCAGCCGTCAACATACTCGATAATGGGCTTTGCAATATTCAGCGCCTCGCCCGTGGGGAATTCGGTCACGCGCTTGCCGTTTACATCGTAGGCAACGCAGATCGGAATTTTCTTCATATAGGAAAGAATATCGGTCTTGGTGAGTGCAATTTCGTCAGCACCCTGTACACGGCAGCCATAGCGGGAAGCAACCACGTCAAAGGGACCTACGCGACGGGGACGACCGGTAGCTGCACCGTACTCACCGCCGGCACGGCGAAGCTCTTCAGCTTCCTCACCAAACCATTCGGCGGTGAAGGGACCCTCACCAACGCAGGTGGAGTAAGCCTTCATAACACCAAACACCTTATCCAACTTTACACCGGGAATACCCGCACCGATGGGCGCGTAAGCGGCAATGGTGGAGGAGGAGGAGGTGTAGGGGTAAATACCGAAATCAATATCACGAAGCGCGCCGAGCTGTGCCTCAAACATAATGCGCTTGCCTGCCTTTACAGCCTCGGTGAGGTAAATGCCCGTGTCAACGATATAATCCTTATACATCTCGGCATATTTCTTGAGCCAAGCAAACAGCTCGTCATAGCAAAGGGGCTCTGCCTTATATACACCCTCAATGGTAAGGGACTTGTAAGCAACAACGCCCTTCAGGCGCTTTGAAAGATAGTCAAGATCAAGCAGGTCGCCTGCGCGAATTGCCTTTTTCATATATTTGTCGCCGTAAACGGGTGCAATGCCGCGGCGGGTAGAGCCGTACTTTTCACCGGCAAGGCGCTCTTCCTCAAGGCAGTCAAGCTGAACATGATAGGGAAGTGTGAGAATGGCGCGATCACTGATTTTGAGGTTCTTGGGAGAAATCTCCACGCCCGCCTCGATCAGCTTTGCGCTCTCCTTTGCAAGATGCTCCAGATCAATTGCCATACCGTTACCCATAACGCAAACCACCTCGGGGCGCAGGATACCGGAGGGCAAAAGGTTGAGCACGAATTTACCGCGCTCGTTGATAACGGTGTGACCGGCATTGTTACCGCCCTGATAACGAACGACAATGTCTTGTTCCTCGGAAAGAAGGTCGACCATACGGCCCTTGCCTTCGTCTCCCCAGTTAATACCAACAATAGATGTAAGCATGATGCCACCTCCCTAATTTTATACCATTCTTTATTATAGCAAATTTTTATTGTACTTTCAACTGTAAAAGCAAATTTTTAACGCAAAAAATGATAATTTATGTCACAAGATGCGTTAACAAACGACCCAAAGCGCAATTTTTACGTGTTTTGTCGCAAAATTTCAAAAGCCAGCACTGTTGTGGCAGAAGCGGCGGAAAGAGAACCGCGGAACACGCGACCGTAATCAATGCGCACGGTGGTGTCGGCAAGCGCGGCAACCCCTGCGGAAATACCGCGCTTCTCGCCGCCCACGATTAGCAAAAGCGGTTTTTTGAGATCTGCCTCGGTGTGTGAAACGGCATCACGAATGCCCGCGCACGCCACGCGGTAGCTAAGAGATTTTAAAAGCCTTACGCTTTCCTCAATGCCGCCGCTGAAAATGGGCAATGCCTCGGAGGCGCCCGCAGAGGCGCGTGCCACAACGCCCGCAGCACTCATCCAGTTCCGCTCACCAAGTAAAATGCCGTCACAGCCCGCAGCGTAAAGAGAGCGCAGAGCATAGCCGAAATTGTAAGGATCCTCGATTCCCTCAAGCAGGCAAAGAAAGCCGCTTTTCGGGAGGTTTTCGGCAGTGAGCAAGGGAAGTGTGCGCGCGCCGCAAACAGCAATAATGCCACCGTGCGTGTTGCCAACGCTCATTTTATCAATGTTCTCGGCGGTGGTAGCGGTCAGCTTGATGCCAAGCTCCGCACATTTTGCCGTGAGAAAGCCGATTTCCCGTGCTTTTTTTGCCTTTCTTGCGCTGTCATAGCGAATTTCCATAATCTCGCGGTCGTTGATTCCAGCCGCTCGCGCCGCCAAAAGTGCCGAAATAGAGGTCATACCCTCCATTACGGTGGAATCCTGAAAGCGTATTTCTTCCTTTATCATAAATAATGGCTCCTTTGTTCTTTTGCCATGGGAAAATGCATAGTGTAGAATAACCGATAATATCAGTATAACAGAAAACCCGCAAAATTTCAACTAAGAGAGAGCCGATTATGCGTTATTTTGATCCGTTACAACACTCGCGCCCTGAGGTGCTTGGTAATTATATCGTAGAAAATGACTGTACCGTGCGTGATGCCGCCGCACATTTTGGCATTAGCAAAAGCACGGTACATAAGGATGTGACCACCGATCTGCGCGCCATCAATGCTACATTATTTTTGGCTGTATATAAGGTTTTACAAAAAAATAAAGAGGAACGCCACCTCCGCGGCGGCGAAGCAACGCGGCAAAAATATAAAATCGAAATGCAAAAGAAAAGGGAATTGTACGAAAATTAAGGGGGCGCTGTCCCCCTTTTTGCTTGGCAGAAAAACACCGCCAATTTCAGCTGTTTGTTCAAAACGAAATTCCGGCGCCAAAGGTCAAATTAGATTTATGCGAAAAGTATTTTATGTCATTTGCATATTCTATGTAGAAGGTGCCAAGTAGCGTTGACGAGCAATGTAGCAATGCGCAGGAAGGTCTATATCTTACAAGAATGACGCACAATTAGGTAAATTTTATTAAGAGGGGAAAATCACCCCGCTATATTTTTAGACACCTAAAATTATACAAAATGCAAATTTTGTATAAAGCAGGGGAGCGAAAAATATGGACAAATAAGGCCAAAGAGTCCCATTTTATACTGAAAGGAGGTGTTTCGCATGCTTGCAAAGAAAATTTACTGCGTGGTTTAAATCTACTCTCCATCGTTTTAAGTGAAAATTTTTAACGTGTTTTTTCTTTGCCCAAATTTCTCAATCAAAATTTTTGATGTCGACGTACTCTCTTCGTTTTCGTTAAAAATTTTTAACGCTATTTTTTTTATTTCATTTAGACTGAAATTTTTGTGAATGAAAATTTTTATTTGCAACAGACTCTTATTGGCTTTAATAAAAATTTTTATTCTGTATTCGGAGAATAGGTTTGCTGACAATCGAAATTTTTTGTGACACTGACACTTTTACTGTCCGCCATGAGAATTTTGATTGATGAAATTTTGGACAGTGCTTGCCAAGATAATTTTATGTGTAAGGTTCTGCCTTTTTAGCCAATTTTGATTGTTGACGACTCAACAAAAATATTGAAAAATCACAAGAATTACAAGCAAAGACAAGTTATTTCCACTAAAAAACGAATGCACAAACTGTAGAAATCGACGATTTTTGAGGGATGTTTTCAAAATTATTTGCGCTTTCTCTTCATGTATGTTATACTGAATAAAAACAATATTTTATAATCAATATTTTTGATTTTTGGAGGTTATTATGGCAATCAAAATGCGTGTGCTTTACGCATCCAACAAAGGCAAGCTCGCCACTATGGCGGATATGATCAAGCAGGAATACGATCTCGCGATCAATGCAGTGGATAAGATCCCCCCTGCATACTCCTGCAACAACGAGCGTATCGTGATCCTGATGCTTTCCCTGAAGGGCGAGCCCGAGGATCAGCTCCGCTTGTTCTGCCGTGAGCTTACCAAGGCTCGTGCTCAGAATGTAGCACTTGTGATCGATGGTAATGAGGCTGCTGCCAACAGAATGAAGCAGATCCTTGGCGAAGCCGGCACCAACGTGGCTGAAGAGGTACATTACGTAAAATGCGGCTTCCTTTCCTTCCTTGACAAGGTTAAGCCCGAGGAAAAAGAGGCGCTTCTCGCCTACACCCATCGCATCGTTGACAATTTGCAATAAATTTTATTCAAAACGCACTGTTTGCAAGCGCAGCAGTGCGTTTTTATTTAATTTTTTTCCAAAATTCCTTTTTTGGTGTTGCTCTTCCCTCTTTTTTATGATACAATAATATATTATAAATAAGTGCGCGTTGGCGCACAATAGAGGTAATAATTATGAAATATCTTGTTTTAATTCCGGATGGTATGGCTGATGAGCCTATTGAGGCGCTTGGCGGCGTTACGCCCATGGCAAAGGCCAACAAGCCCTCTATGGATGCCCTTGCAAAGGTGTCCCTTGTCGGTACTGTTTCTAATGTACCCGCAGGCATGGTTCCCGAAAGCGATACCGCCAATCTTGCGATCCTTTCTTATGATCCCAAGATCTATTCCAAGGGGCGCTCTCCGCTTGAGGCGGTCAGCATGGGCATTGAAATGCAGCCCGACGAAACGGCATACCGCTGCAATGTGGTAACCCTTTCCGATGAGGGCGAGGCATACGAGGATAAGATCATCATTGATCACAGCGCCGACGAGATCACTACCGCCGAGGCAGATGAGCTGATCAAGGCGCTGCAAGCGCATTTCGGTAATGAGGAGCGCCATTTTTACACGGGCGTCAGCTATCGCCATTGCCTGATCCGCAAAAACGGAAACGATAAGTATAACTTCATGCGTCCGCACGATATTTTAGGCAAGCGCATTGGTGAATATCTCCCCCGCGTGGATGACGGCGGCGAGGAATTTTACCGCATCATGAAGGAAAGCTTTGAGGTTCTCAATCACCATCCTGTAAACGAGGCGCGCCGTGCGCGCGGCTTAAAGCCTGCTAACTCCGCATGGTTTTGGAGTCCCGGCAAAAAGCCGCAGCTCCCCTCCTTCGGTGAGAAATGGAATCTCCGTGGTGCTGTGATCTCTGCCGTTGACCTTATTAAGGGCATCGGTCTTTGCGCGGGCATGCGCTCGATCGATGTAGAGGGAGCTACCGGCAATGTACATACCAACTATAAGGGTAAGGCAGATGCCGCTATCAATGCGTTTCAAGAGGGCTATGAGTTGGTTTATGTGCATGTGGAGGGTCCCGATGAATGCGGGCACCGCGCAGAGCTTGAAAACAAGGTGATCTCCGTTGAGCGTATAGATGCCGAGATCCTTTCCCCCGTGCTTGACTATCTGCGTAGCACCGGCGAGGAGTTTAAGGTAATGATACTGCCCGATCACCCCACGCCGATCCGCATGCGCACCCACACCATTGATCCTGTTCCCTTCCTCATTTATTCCTCCGATGCTGTTTTGGAGGGGGTTAATACCTTTAGTGAGGAGACGGCGTCCGCCAAGAACAATTATCTTGCCAACGGCTACCGCCTCATGGAGATCCTGACAGGAAAATGATTCAAAGGAGGTCAATATGGAAAAAAGCTTGAGCTCCAAGCAAAAAACACCGCAAAAAGGCAGCTTCGCAACAAATCTTATTGAATTTATGGAAATGTTTGTATTTGCCGTGATTTTTGTGGTTGTTGTAATGACCTTTTGCGTGCGCCTTTGCGAGGTGGACGGCCCTTCCATGAACCGCACGCTGCAGGACGATGAAAAGCTGATCATTTCAGATCTGTTTTATAAGCCCCAAACCGGTGATATCATTGTTTTTCACAAGTCCGATTCCGATGTGGAATACTACAACAAGCCCATTGTCA